>NZ_JBEORT010000080.1:0-31592 GCF_040302425.1 Streptomyces sp. NPDC126497 | reverse complement strand
GACAACATCACGCCCTTCCCCCGCAGCAACGTCTTCATCGTCTTCAACAGCGTGGAGAACACGGCGGTCGAACCCTTCGCGGCCCCGGTCCGACGTCCCGAGTTCATCGGAGCCCGGGACTTCACCCCGGTGAGGTGAAGCGTGACGGATCCCCGAAGCGGCCCCGGGACCGCACCCGACGTACCGGACGGTCCGCTGTACGTACCCGTCCGTCCGGAACGCGACTACTTCGTGACCTGCTTCTTCCGCACTCCCTCCGGGCGCCGCACGGCCGTCGCCTTCACCACCTCCGTACGGTTGCTGGCGACCCTCGGCCGGGACCACCACTGGATCAGGCTCTCCGCCGCCGCGCTGCGCTCCCTCACCTCGCCCCTGGGATGCGCTCTCGTCGTCGACCCGCGGGCGTCGGCCCGCCGGCTCCGGCCACCACGCGCGGCGAGCCCCCCGCGGAGGCCGCGGGAGGACACGCAGCGGCGACGGTGACCGGGACGCGGGCCGGCCGGGCCGGCGCACCGCTCACCCGGCCGGGGAGGAGGCGGGCAGGCGCAGGGCCAGCACGGCCACGTCGTCGTCGTTGTCCACGGTCAGCTGACCGGCGAGCAGCGCGTCGCAGAAGGCCTCCAGCGGGCGTCCGGCGGCGGCCGAGGCGTGCCGGCGCAGCCGCTCCAGGCCGACGGTGAGGTCCTCGCCGCGGCGCTCCACCAGCCCGTCGGTGTACAGCAGCAGGGTCGAGCCCGGCGGCAGCGGCTCCACGGCACTGGCGTACTCGGGCGCGGGGTCGAGCCCGAGCATCGGGGAGCGGGCCGCGACCAGGAAGCGCGTACCGCCGTCCGCCTCGACCAGCAGGGGCGGCGGGTGCCCGGCGACGGAGTAGTGGAGCCGCGGGCCGCCGGAGTCCGGGCGTTCGACGCGGGCCAGGACGCAGGTGGCGGTGCACTCCAGGTAGAGGGTCTGCACGGCGATGTCCAGCCGGCGCAGGATCGTGTCGGTCGGTTCCTGGCGGTCCAGGGTGAGTCCGCGGAGCATGTTGCGCAGCTGGCTCATGGTGACGGCGGCGGGCAGGTCGTGGCCGGAGACGTCGCCGATGGTGAGGACGGTGGCGCCGTCGCGCAGCACGAACGAGTCGTACCAGTCGCCGCCGACCTCGGCGGCGGCGGTGCTGGGCCGGTAGCGGACGGCGATGTCGAGGCCGGGCACGTCGGGCGGATCGGTGAGCAGGCTGCGCTGGAGGGCCAGCGCCACCTGCCGGGTGCGCTGGTACTCCAGGGCGTTGCGGAGGGGGACGTGGGTCCGTTCCAGGAGCGCGCTCAGCAGGTCGATCTCCGCCCGGCCGAGGGGCGGGCGGTCGCCGCTGACGGAAGCGGTGACCAGGGCTGCGGTGGTGCCGTCGACCACGACGGGGAACAGGACGACGCTGTTGGCGTCCTCGGCCAGCCAGGACTCGCCGTCGGGCGGGGTGAGACCGGGCGGGGGGTCACCGGGCGGGAAGACGGCGTGCAGCGGGCTGCGCCGGTCGGCGGCGCGGGCCAGCGGGCTGCCGGGCTCCAGGTGCTGCTCGCGGTGCGGGGGCGGGTCCGGCAGTCCCGGGCGGGTGACGGCGGCGACCCGTTCGGCGGTGAGGGGGGTGCCCGGCGGGCGGTGGAGGACGTGCGGCAGCAGGTAGACGGTGCAGGTGTCGGTGATGGCGGGGACGATCACGTCGGCGAGGGCGGTGAGCATCTCGTCCAGCCGTACGATGCCGGCCGTGGCGGTGGCGGCCCGCGCCAGCAGTTCCTCCCGGCGGGTCTCCTGCCACTCCTGCTCGACGTCCGCGCAGGTGCCCACCCACTCGATCACCGTGTCCCCGTCGCGCACGGGCGCGGCGTCGACGGCGAAGTGCCGGTAGCCGCCGGCGGCCAGCCGCAGCCGGTAGGTGTGGGTCCAGCGGGGCGCCTGCTCGTCCAGCGCCCGCTGCCACGACTCGACGGCGGCGGCGCGGTCGTCGGGGTGGACGGCGTCGATCCACCCGTCGCCGCGGAACTCCTCCCAGCTCTGCCCGGTCACCCGCTGCCAGCCGGGACTCGGCTCGGTCACCCCGCCCCTGGGGCCGGTCACCCACACCACCTGGGACCCGGCGTCCACCAGACTGCGGTAGCGCTGCAGCGCGCGGCGGCGCTCCTCGGACAGGACGCGGATCCGTTCCGCGCCGGTCACCTGCTCGGTGACCTCCACGATCACGCCGAGCACGCCGGGCCGGCCGTCGCTCATCGTGGCGTGGGAGATGCTGAACGAGAAGTAGCGGGTCCCGCCGGCCGCCGAGCCGGGGTAGGTCAGGTCGACGGGCACGGCGGTGAGCACCTCGGCCGTGCCCGTGGCGAAGACCCGGTCGAAGATGTCGAAGTAGCCGGACTGCGCGAGGTCGGGGAAGGCGTCGCGGACCGTCCGGCCCAGCGGGCGGTCGCCGAAGGTGTCCCGGTAGACGGCGTTCATGTACGCGAGCCGGTGTTCCGGCCCCTGCGTGAAGACGACGCCGATCGGGGCGGGGTCGAACATCTCGAGCCTCATGGGGCCTCCACCTGCCCGTACCCGGGAGCGAACGTGGCGGGCAACGTGTGCCCAGTACCCCGCCCCCGGGTTCCGACGCGCGCGGGGCGCGTGCGCGGTGGGTCAGCGCGCGGTGCGCGTGTGGACGTACTCCACGAGGCGGGTCAGGGCGTCCGGGTCGGTGGACGGCATGACGCCGTGGCCGAGGTTGAAGATGTGGCCCTCCAGACCGGCGGCCGTCTCCAGGACCTCCCGCGCCTTCGTCTCGACGGCCTCCCGGCCGGCGAACAGCACGGTCGGGTCCAGGTTGCCCTGGAGCGCCTTGCCGGGGCCGACGCGGCGGGCGGCCTCGTCCATCGGGACGCGCCAGTCGACGCCGACGACGTCCGCGCCGGCCTCGCCCATCAGGCCGAGGAGCTCGCCGGTGCCGACGCCGAAGTGGATGCGCGGCACTCCGTGGCCGGCGACCTTGCGGAACACCTTCGCCGAGGCCGGCAGCACCGAGCGCCGGTAGTCGGCCGGGGCGAGCGCGCCGGCCCAGGAGTCGAAGAGCTGGACGGCACAGGCGCCGGCCTCGATCTGGACCTCCAGGAACGCGGCCGTGATGTCGGCCAGGCGGTCGAGCAGGTCGGCCCAGAGCTCCGGGTCGCCGTACATCATCGCCTTGGCGTTCTCGTACGTGCGGGACGGGCCGCCCTCGACGAGGTAGCTCGCGAGGGTGAACGGGGCGCCGGCGAAGCCGATCAGCGGGGTGGACCCGAGCTCGCGGGTCAGCATGCCGATCGCCTCGGTGACGTAGGGGACGTCCTCGGGGGCGAGGTCGCGCAGCCGGGCGAGGTCGGCGCGGGTGCGCACGGGCCGCTCGACGACCGGGCCGATGCCGGGCTTGATGTCGAGGTCGATGCCGATGGCCTTGAGCGGGACGACGATGTCACTGAAGTAGATCGCCGCGTCGACCCGGTGGCGGCGCACCGGCTGGAGCGTGATCTCGGTGACCAGCTCGGGACGCATGCAGGAGTCGAGCATCCCGATGCCCTCGCGCACCTTGCGGTACTCCGGCAGTGAGCGCCCGGCCTGCCGCATGAACCACACCGGCGTGTGCGGCACCGGTTCGCGGCGGCACGCCTTGAGGAAGGCCGATTCCCGGACTGCGTCGTTCCTGGTGGGCTCGGGGGTCGCGGTCGGCGTCTGGCCCGTCGGGCTCGCGTTGGCACTCACACCGGCAAGTCTCGCACGCCCCGTCGGCGCGCCCGGACCTCAGGGTGGGCGGAGCGGGATCCGGACACCCCCGGGCGGCGCGGGTGTCCCTCCCTGCGCCGGGGGCCCGTTCCGCTTAATCTTCCCCGCATGGCTGCGGCTCAGGGACGACTGTCGGACGGCGCTGGCGGAATGGACGAGCGGAGGGAGACCGGAGGGGGCCCCGGGCAGGGAGGTGCGGGGGGCGCTCCCCCGCCGCCCTTCCGGGCCGCCGTCGAGGCGCTGCGCGGCGCCCGGCTGCGGCCGCAGATCGAGGTGGACGCCGCGCCCGCGCCGAAGCGGCTCGCCCCGTACGCGTACGCGCTGGAGGCGGCGGTCGTCGACGGCGAGGAGGACCTGGCCGACGGCCGGCTGGTGCTGCTGCACGACCCTGCCGGGCACGACGCCTGGCGGGGCACCTTCCGCCTGGTGACGCTGGTGCGCGCGGAGCTGGAGCCGGAGATGGCGGCGGACCCGCTGCTGCCGGAGGTGTGCTGGTCCTGGCTGACCGGCGCGCTGGCGGCGCGCGGGCTGACGTACGGCGAGCCGAGCGGCACGGTGACGCGGGCGAGTTCCCACTACTTCGGCGGGCTGTCGGCGCGCCCCTCCGCCTCGCAGATCGAGATCCGGGCCTCCTGGACGCCCCGGGAGGGACTGGGCGGGGTTCCGGACACGGCCGCGCACCTGGCCGCGTGGGCCGATCTGCTGGCGCAGGTCGCGGGGCTGCCGCCGGCCGCCCCGGGGGACGCGTCCGTGGTGACGCTGCCGCAGCGGAGGGGGCCGCAGTCGCGTTGAGCCCCCTCGGGGCTCCAGGCGGGGTCACCGACGGTCACCGGCGGCCATCTCTTTGTCGACACGACCACTTTCGGAAGCGTTGCGACGCAGACCGAAACCGTTCGGTCTTCGAATGATCGATCGTGCGTCCGAATTGCCCGGATTGTTACTCATCACTTCGTGATCATTCGTTAAAGGACATCAGGTTTATTGCCGAAGACGACTGTGACCTTGAAAGCACGGTTCGTCCCGGCTTCACCCCACGAGCCGGCCCCGTCCCGCACCCCAGGAGGCCTGGTGTCCGTTCTCCTCGAGCAGCCCGCAAGCCTGGTCGCCTACCGCCCGAACAAGCCGACCGCCATGGTGGTCGTGGCCGACCCGCGCGTCCGTTCCACCGTCACCCGCCATCTGTGGGCCCTCGGTGTGCGCGATGTCATCGAGGCCTCGTCCGTCGCGGAGGCTCGTCCCCGCATCGGCAACCCCCGCGACATCTGCGTCGCCGAAGTCCACCTGCCGGATGGCTCCGGCCTCACCCTCCTCTCCGAGACCCGCGCGGCCGGCTGGCCCAACGGCCTCGCCCTCTCCGCCGCCGACGACATCGGCGCCGTGCGCAACGCGCTGGCCGGCGGAGTGAAGGGATACGTCGTCACCGGCACCCGCACCAACCTCGGGCTCCCCGCCCGCCCGGGCGCCGCCCCCCTCGGCGCCGCCGCCCGTCTGCACCGCCGCCCCCCGGGTGCCCCGAGCCACCCGGGCGGCTACCGGGAGCTGTCCGGCCGCGAGGTCGAGGTGCTGCGACTGGTGGCGGAGGGCCAGTCGAACAAGGCGATCGGCGTCTCCATGGGCCTGTCCGCGCTGACCGTCAAGAGCCACCTCGCCCGCATCGCCCGCAAGCTCGGCACGGGCGACCGCGCCGGCATGGTGGCGGTGGCCCTGCGCACCGGCATCATCCACTGACCCCCTCGACCCCCCTCCTTGCCTCCTTGACCGCCCTTCTTGCCCCCTTGACCACCCCTCGTCGACCGTCCCTGCCCGTCCGTCCCCCGCCCCGCCCACGGGCCCGCGCGCACGATCCTTCACCCTTCTGACCGAATAGGACCCACCGGCGCCCGTCACGGACCACAACCGTCGACGGGCGCCTTCGTGGCACGGATACCCTTGACAGGTGACCGACGCCCACGACACCGCAGCAGACCGTTCACTGCGCACCACCGGAGGCGCCCCTCCGGACGACGGCGGCTCTTCTGCTACGGAGGCGCCGATCCCCCTGCTCGAACCCCGCGAGGGCATTCCGCCCGTGATCGCGGACCAGGACGCCCTCGCCCGGGCGGTCGCCGCCTTCGCCGCGGGCACCGGCCCCGTCGCCGTGGACGCCGAGCGCGCCTCCGGCTACCGCTACGGCCAGCGCGCCTACCTCGTCCAGCTGCGCCGCGAGGGCGCCGGGACCGCGCTGATCGACCCCGTCGCCTGCCCCGACCTGTCCGCTCTGGGCGAGGCGCTCTCCGGCACCGAGTGGGTGCTGCACGCCGCCACCCAGGACCTGCCCTGCCTGCGCGAGATAGGCATGGTGCCCACCCGCCTGTTCGACACCGAGCTGGCCGGACGCCTCGCCGGGTTCCCCCGGGTCGGGCTCGGCGCGATGGTCGAGAACGTGCTCGGCTTCGTCCTGGAGAAGGGCCACTCCGCCGTCGACTGGTCCACCCGCCCGCTGCCCGAGCCCTGGCTGCGCTACGCCGCCCTCGACGTCGAGCTCCTGGTCGACCTGCGCGACGCACTGGAGAAGGAGCTGGACCGGCAGGGCAAGCTCGAATGGGCCCGGCAGGAGTTCGACGCGATCGCCTCCGCGCCGCCGCCCGAGCCCCGCAAGGAACCCTGGCGGCGCACCTCCGGCATGCACAAGGTGCGCCGGCGCCGGCAGATGGCCGTCGTGCGGGAGCTGTGGCAGACCCGCGACCGGATCGCGCAGCGCCGGGACGTCTCCCCGGGCAAGGTGCTCTCCGACGCGGCGATCGTGGAGGCCGCGCTCGCCCTGCCGGCCAACCTCCACGCCCTGGCCGCGCTCAACGGGTTCGGGCAGCGCGTGGGGCGGCGTCAGCTGGAACAGTGGCAGGCCGCCGTCGACCGGGCGAAGGCACTGGGCGAGGACCGGCTGCCCCAGCCCGGCCAGCCGGTGACCGGCCCCCCGCCGCCGCGCGCGTGGGCCGACAAGGACCCGGCGGCGGCGGCACGGCTGTCCGCGGCGCGGGCGGGCGTCGCCGCGCTGGCCGAGCGGCTGAACATGCCGCCGGAGAACCTGATCGCGCCGGACACGGTGCGACGGGTGTGCTGGGAGCCGCCGAAGCCGGCCGACGCCCGGGCGGTCGCCGCGGCGCTGACCGGATACGGTGCGCGGGCCTGGCAGGTGGAGCAGGTGACGCCGGTCCTGGTCACCGCGCTGGCCTCCGGCACCGACCGGGGCGCCTGAGGCCCGGGCGGACGCCGCGGCGCTCCCGGCGGGGGTGACCGCGTCCGGGCAGCGGCCGGACCGGCGCGGCCGGCGGCCGTGGCCCCCCGCCCCGCCGCGAGGCGTGCGGGGTGCCGGGCGGACGCCCGCCCGCGTGCCACGATGCCGGCATGCGAGTCGTCGTGGTGGGTGCGGGCCAGGTCGGTCACACCGTGGTCAAGTCGCTCTCCGAGGCCCACGAGTGCACGGTGATCGACATCGACCGGACGCGTCTGGAGGCCGTGTCGCACGCCTACGACGTGCGGACCGCACACGGCAGCGGCACCCGGCGCGAGACGCTCCTGGAAGCCGGCGTGGCCGGTGCCGAACTGGTCCTGGCGTGCACCTCGCGCGACGAGGTCAACCTGGTGACCGCCATGCTCGCCCGCCGGCTGTCGTCGGCGCGGACGGTGGTACGGGCCACCGGGACGGACTACCTGGAGGCCTGGCGGGCGGGTGATCTCGATGTGGACCTCCTCGTCTCGACGGCCTTCGAGACCGCGAGCGCCGTCGAACGCGTCCTGCAGGTGCCGGGCGCCCGGCACGTGGACTTCTTCGTCCACGGCGAGGTGGTGGTGCTCGGCGTCGACGTCCGCGGGGCGAAGGCGTCGTGGCTCGCCGGCCGCCCCCTGCGCGACGCGGGCCTGCCCGCGGCGTCCCGGGTGGTCGCCCTGGTGCGCGAGGGGAGCTGGACCGTACCGGCCGCGCACGAGGTGGTGCGGCCCGGCGACTGGCTCATCACGATGGCGTCCCCCGCGGCGGCGCGCGCCTGGAGCCGTCTGGTCACCGGGGCCGGCCCCGTCGACGACGTCGTGCTCTTCGGCGCCGGACGGATGGGGACGGCCGTCGCCCGGGTGCTGCTCGGCAGGGGCGTCCGCCTGCGGATCGTCGAACCGGACGCGGGCCGGGCACGCGCGGCCGCCGCCTCGCTCGACCGGGCGCGGGTGTTCCACGCGACGGGCACCGACCCGGCGTTCCTGAGCCGTGAGCGCATCGGTACGGCGGGGGCGGCGGTGTTCGCCGGCGGGGACGACTCGCGCAACCTGCACGCGGCGGTGCTCGCGAAGCTGCACGGGATCGGACTGACGCTGACGGTCCTCGACGACCCCGCCGCCGCCGGGGTCTTCGAGGCCGTCGGCGTCGACGTGACGATCGACCCGGGCGACGAGACCGCCGAGAAGATGGCCCGCTTCACCTTCGACGAGCGCACCCGCCAGATGGCGATGCTGGGTGACGACCGCTTCGAGGTGCTCGACGTCACCGTCCGGCCCGGCAGCCGGTTCGCGCACCGTCCGGTCCAGGCGCTCCCCGGAGCCGGGGTGGGCGCGATCGTCCGCGACGGCGCCGTGCTCTTCCCGGACGGGAAGGACGAACTGCGGCCCGGGGACCGGGTCGTCGTCCTCACCGAACCCGACCGCGTCCCCGCGATCGAGCACGACCTGTGAGGCCGCCGTACGCGTCGCCGCGCCGGCGCCGGTGGCGTTTGCGGGTGCGGACCGGCGTCGACGTGCGGACCGCGCTGGGCGTCGTCGGCGCCCTGCTCGCGTGGTCCGCGGTCGCGTTCGCCGTACCGGCCGTCGTCGCGCTCGCGGCCGGCGAGCCCCCGTGGCCCTTCCTCGTCACCGGACTCGCCGTGGCCCTGACGGGTCTGGCGCTCAAGCGCCTGACGGGCGGCCGGCGCCCGCTGGGCGTCCGGGAGGGCTTCCTCGTCGTCGTCGCCGTCTGGCTGCTGGTGCCCGCGTTCGGCGCGCTGCCGTTCCTGCTCGGCCGCGTCCCGCAGCTCGACCACCCGGTCGACGCCTGGTTCGAGGCGGTGTCGGGGTTCACCGCCACCGGCGCGACGGTCCTGACCGACGTGGACGCGCTCGGGACCGGCATGCTGTTCTGGCGCCAGTTCACCCACTGGCTGGGGGGTGCGGGGATCATCGTGCTCGCGCTCGCGGTGCTGCCCCGGCTGCGCATCGGGGGCCGCGAACTGCTGCGCTCCGAGCTGCCGGGGCCGGTCGGGATGGAGTCGCTCGGCGCGACCGTCCGCGGGACCGCCCGGCGGCTCTGGAAGGTCTACCTCGCGGTGACGGCGGCCGGCGTCGTGGTCCTGGCCGCCCTGGGGTGGGCCGGGCTGGACCGGCGGATGGGCCTGTTCGACGCGTTCTCCTACGCGACGTCCGCCGTGGCCCTCGGCGGGTTCGCCCCGCGGGCCGACTCGGCCCGGGGCCTCGCACCGGTGACGCAGTGGGTGCTGTGCGGGCTGATGGCGGTCGCCGGGGTGAACCTGCTGCGGTTGTACCGCCTCGTCGTACTGCGCCGGGTGCGGGCCGCGTCACGCGACGAGGAACTGCGCCTGTACCTCGGCCTGCTCGTGGTGAGCTCGGCCGTCATGACGGCCGAGCTGTCCGCGGCCGGCACCGTGGCCGGGTTCGACGGCGTCCGGCACGCGGCCTTCCAGGCGGTCTCGGTGATGACCACCACCGGCTTCGCGACCCTGGACTGGTCGGACTGGGGGACCCTGGCGACCCTCACCCTCCTGGCACTGATGTTCGTCGGGGCCTGCGCCGGGTCGGCGAGCGGCTCGGTCAAGGTGGTCCGCCACCTCGTCCTCTTCCGCTTCACCCGTCACGAACTGGAGCAGGCCGTCCACCCCGACGCCGTCCTCCCCGTCCGGGTGAGCGGCCGGACGGTCGACACCCCCGTGCTCCGCTCGGTGCTCCTGTTCGCCCTCCTCTACCTGCTCGCCCTCGCGCTCGGGTCGCTCGGCCTCGCCCTCGACGCCGGAGCGGACACCACCGCGGCCGGTGCGTTCACCGCGCTCGGCGCCGCCGCGGCCTGCCTCGGCAACGTCGGCCCGGCCTTCGGCGAGCTCGGCCCGTTCGGTTCCTACGCACCGCTCGGAGGAGCGTCGAAGGCGATCCTGACCGCCCTCATGCTCCTCGGCCGCATCGAGATCGTTCCCCTGGCGGTGCTGCTCCGCCGCGGCTACTGGCGCGCTTAGGACCTCTCCGGCACGCCCCGGTGCCGGGGCCCGCCCTCACTTCGTGGCCCCCCGCACGAAGCCGTTGTAGATGAAGCGCTGCAGGAAGAGGAAGACGACCAGGGTGGGGAGGATGACCAGGACCGCGCCCGCCGAGATCGTCTCCCAGTGCGCCCCGAAGGGGCCCTTGAAGCGGAACAGGGACGTCGAGATCACCCCGAGGTCCTCGGAGGGCATGTAGAGGAAGGGGATGTAGAAGTCGTTGTAGACGTTGATCCCCTTCACGATGACCACCGTCGCGATCGCCGGTTTGAGCAGCGGGAGGATCACCTTGCGGTAGACCGTGAAGGCGCCCGCCCCGTCCAGGCGGGCCGCCTCGTCCAGGGAGACCGGGATGGAGCGGATGAACTGCAGGAAGATGTAGATCGACACGATGTCCGTGCCCATGTGCAGCGCGATCGGCGCCCACAGGCTGTCGAACAGGCCGAAGCTGTTGACGATCTGGAAGGTCGCCACCTGGGTGGTCACCCCGGGGACCAGCGCGGCGAGCAGGAACAGGGCGACGACCGGTTTCCGGAGACGGAACCGGAAGCGGTCGACGGCGTACGCGGTCATCGAGCCGATGAGGATGGTGCCGCCGACGGCGACGACCAGGATGACCGCCGTGTTGCCGAACGCGGACAGCATCCGGCCGTCCCGGAACGCGGTCACGTAGTTGTCGAGGTTCAGCGGGTCGTCGGGCAGGGCCAGCGCCCCGCTGCCGCCCGCCATCTCCTCCGACGACTTCAGCGAGGTCAGGAAGACCACGGTGAGCGGCAGCAGCACGACGAGCACGGCGAGGATCAGGGACGCGTACACGAGGGCGCGGGCCACGGTGCGGCGGGTCATACCAGGTCCACCTTCTCGTCGGGGACGATGCGCCGCTGCACCCAGGTGACCGCCAGGACGATCAGCAGCAGCACGACGGCGGCGGCCGAGGCGAGCCCCGTCTTGTTGAACTGGAAGGCCAGCTTCACCGTCTGGATCACGAAGGTCTCGGTGCCGGTGGCGCCGCCGGTCATGATGTACGGGATCTCGAAGACCGAGAGCGAGCCGGAGACGGAGAGGATGACGCTCAGGCTCAGGACGGGTTTGATGCCGGGCGCGATGATGTGCCGGAACTGCTGCCGGCGGCTCGCCCCGTCGATCTCGGCCGCCTCGTACAGCTCGCCCGGGATGGACTGGATCGCGCCGAGGAAGAGGACGAAGTTCAGGCCCAGGTGGCGCCAGACGGAGACGCCGGCGAGCGAGGTGTTCGCGGAGAACGGCGTGCCCAGCCAGGCGTGGTCGGTCTCGACGCCGAGCAGGCGCAGTACGGAGTCGAGGGTGCCGCCGTCCTGGAAGAAGTAGAGGAAGACGAAGCCGATCGCCACCCCGTTGATCAGGTACGGGAAGAACAGCACGCCCTTGAAGAAGTTCCGGAAGCGGACGTCGAAGCTGAGGACCGTGGCGAAGTAGAGGGCGAGGGCGATCTGCACCACGGAGGCGACGAGGTAGTAGCCGCTGACGAAGAAGACCTCGAACAGCTCGGAGCGGGTGAGGAGTTCGGTGTAGTTCTCGGTGCCGGTCCAGTTCAGCTCCGGGCTGACGCCGTCCCAGTCGGTGAAGCTGTACGCGAGCATGTTGGCGATCGGCGCGTAGGTGAAGGTCAGCAGCAGGGCCAGCGGGGCGAGCAGGAAGAGCCACGGGGTGAGACGGCGCGTCAGCCGGGTGCGGCGCGGGGCGGGTGCGGCCCGCTTCGGCCCGGCGGGCGCGGCCGGGGCGTCCGGCCGCCCCGCCTTGCGGGTGGTGTCCGTCATCAGGACCCCAGCGAGCCGCGTGCCTCGGCCCAGCGCTCGCCGAGGCCGTCGAGGTAGTCGTCGAGGCCGCCCTCGCGGGCGCCGCGGGCGAGGTCGACGAGTTCCTGGCGGTAGTCGGGCTTGTAGATGCCGACCTCGGAGCGGTTGTCGAGGGACTTCACCTCGGCGCCCCTGCTGTCGTCGAGGTCGATGAGCTTGACGCCCCTCTCCTCGTACGGCTCGAGGACGTCGGGCAGCGGGGCGTCCTTCCGCGGGGACAGGGCGAGGTCGGCCGCCGCGTAGCCGGACTCGTCGGTGAACCAGTCGATCCAGGCGCGGGCGGCCTCCTTGTGGTCGGAGTGGACGTTGACGGCCTGCTGGTAGTCCGGGGAGGTCACGGCGCAGAAGGCGCCGTCCTTCTGGGCGGGGAAGGGCATGAGGCCGATGTCGGCGGGGTCGGCGCCGGCCTGCCTCGCGGCGTCCCGCATCTGGACGACGGCCCAGGAGCCGAGCCACATGGTGGCGATCTCGCCCCTGGCCAGCTTGGGCTTGGAGCCCTCCCAGTTGGTGGTGGTCGGGTCCTTCTCGGCGAGTCCGCCGCTGACGATGTCGTGGAGCAGGGTGTCGCCGACGCGCAGGTCGGCGCCCTCGGCCCAGGGGTCGCCCTCGGCGAGCTTCGTGGTGGCGCCGGTGTCGCAGCTGACGGAGCCGTTGACGTTGGTCCACTGGGTCAGCGGCCACATGTCCTTGAAGTTGGTGTAGTAGGGCACCGCGTCGGTCTTCGACCTGATCGCCCTCAGGGCGTCGAGGAACTCGGCCGGGGTGGTGGGCCAGTCGGTGACGCCGGCCCGGCTCCACACCTTCTTGTTGTAGAGGAAGCCGGGGACGACCCCGACCGGGCTCTGGCCGTAGACCTTGCCGTCGACGGTGGAGTAGTCGGTGAAGCGGTACGTGGCCTCGCGTTCGGCCCGGGTGCCGAGGGAGGCGAAGAACTTCGGGTAGTCCTTCTTCTCGATGACCGCCGGGATCATCAGGACGTCGCCGTAGTTCTCCGTGTTCATGCGGATCTTGACCTCGCCCTCGTAGTCGGTGAGGCCGTCGAACTCGACCTTCACACCGGGGTGGGTCTTGTTGAACTCGGCCGCGTACCTCTTCATCGTCCCGTCCTGCACCAGGTCGGTCCGGTGGGTGAGGACCGTGATGGTGCCCCTGACCTTCGACGGGTCGTCGGGGGCCTCGGCGTCCGCGCCCTGCGAGGAGCCCCCCGTCCCCGTGCAGGCGGAGGCCAGCAGGGCGAGGACGGCGATCGATCCGGCTAGTACCTTGCGGCGGTTCATGTGCACCAGCTCCGTTCACGGGGCGGACGAGCACGAGTGGGTTGGCTGGTTCGGCACTCTGGCAGCCCCTTGCTGAACCGGTAAAGTCGCTATTAGGACAACGATGTCATGATGCTGCCCCGACAGGGCTCGACCGGTTTAGGGAGTGTGCATGCGTCAGGTCACACCGCTCACCGAGGGATGGACCCTGCGACACCCGGACGGCGCGGGGGACGCGCTCCCCGCCTCGGTGCCGGGGTGCGTGCACACCGACCTGCTGGCGGCCGGGCTGATCCCCGATCCGTTCCTCGGCCGGAACGAGGCCGAGGTGGCGTGGGTGGGCCGGCGGGACTGGACGTACGAGACGGAACTGACCGCCGGGGCGGGCGCGCACGAGCGGACGGATCTGGTCTTCGACGGGCTCGACACCGTGGCCGAGGTGCTGCTCGACGGCCGGCCGCTGGGCCGGACGCGGAACATGCACCGCTCGTACCGCTTCGACGTGACGGGGCTGAGCGGGCGGCTCACCGTGCGGTTCGCCTCCGCGTACGCCGAGGCGGAGGCGGTGCGCGGCGCGGTGGGCGAGCGCCCCGGCGCGTACGCCGAGCCGTACCAGTACGTCCGCAAGATGGCCTGCTCGTTCGGCTGGGACTGGGGGCCGACGCTGGTGACGGCCGGGATCTGGCGGCCGGTGCGGCTGGAGCACTGGTCGGCGGCCCGGATCGCCCGGGTGCGCCCGCTGGTGACCGTCGAGGACGGCACGGGGCAGGTCGAGCTGGCCGTCGAGGTGGAGCGCTCCCGCGTCGGGGCGCCGCTCGCCGTGGAGGCGCGCGCCGGCGGCGTCCGCGCCCGCGCGGAGGTCGACGGCACGGCGGGGACCGTACGGCTGCGGGTGCCGGACGTGCGGCTGTGGTGGCCCCGGGGGTACGGGGAACAGCCCCTGTACGACCTGGAGCTGACGCTGCTGCACGGCGAGGAGGAGCTGGACTCGTGGCGGCGCCGGATCGGGTTCCGGACGGTGGGGCTGGACACCTCCACCGACGCCCACGGCACCGGGTTCACCCTGGTCGTCAACGGGGAGCGGCTGTTCGCGCGGGGCGTCAACTGGATCCCGGACGACGCCTTCCCGTCCCGGATCACCCGGGAGCGCTACCGGCGGCGGCTGGGACAGGCGGCCGGCGCGGGCGTGGACCTGGTGCGCGTCTGGGGCGGCGGGATCTACGAGAGCGAGGACTTCTACGACGCCTGCGACGAGCTGGGGCTGCTGGTCTGGCAGGACTTCCCGTTCGCGTGCGCGGCCTACCCCGAGGAGCAGCCGCTGCGCGGGGAGGTGGAGGCGGAGGCCCGGGAGAACGTCGTACGGCTGATGCCGCACCCCTCG
Organism: Streptomyces sp. NPDC126497; assembly: GCF_040302425.1. Taxonomy (NCBI): domain Bacteria; kingdom Bacillati; phylum Actinomycetota; class Actinomycetes; order Kitasatosporales; family Streptomycetaceae; genus Streptomyces; species Streptomyces sp. NPDC126497. The sequence goes on along the minus strand of NZ_JBEORT010000080.1, from coordinate 17,095 downwards.
CTGGTGCTGTGGAACGGCAACAACGAGAACCTGTGGGGGTTCCGGGACTGGGACTGGGAGCCGGGGCTGGCCGGGGACTCCTGGGGCGAGGGCTACTACCTGGGCGTACTGCCGCGCGTGGTCGCGGAGTCGGACCCCACCCGGCCGTACACGGCGGGCAGTCCCTGGTCCGGGTCCTGGCTGCACCACCCGAACGACCCGGCGCACGGCACGCACCACTCGTGGGAGGTGTGGAACCGCGCCGACTACGCCGACTACCGCCGCCGGGTGCCGCGCTTCGTCGCCGAGTTCGGCTGGCAGGCGCCGCCCGCGTACGCCACGCTGCGCCGGGCGCTGCCCGGGGAGGAGCTCGCGCCGGACTCCCCCGGCGTGCTGCACCACCAGAAGGCGGAGGACGGCAACGGCAAGCTGGAGCGCGGGCTGGCCCGCCACTTCGCCGTGCCGGAGGGGGACTTCGACCGCTGGCACTACCTGACGCAGCTCAACCAGGCGCGCGCGGTCGCCGCCGGGATCGAGCACTGGCGCTCGCACTGGCCGGTGTGCGCGGGCACGGTGGTGTGGCAGCTCAACGACTGCTGGCCGGTGACCTCGTGGGCGGCGATCGACGGGGACGGCCGGGAGAAGCCGCTCTACCACGAGCTGCGGCGGCTGTACGCGGACCGGCTGCTGACCGTGCGGGCGCAGGACGGGGGTCTGGCGGTGGCGGCGGTCAACCAGTCCGCCGAGGAGTGGCGGGGCACGCTGCGGCTGCGCCGGATGTCCGTGGACGGCACGGTGCTCGGGGAGGCCGGCCCCGCGCTGGCCGCCGGGGGGCGGACGGTGGCGGTGACCGGGGTCCCGGCCGGTCTGGTCCCGGCCGGCCCCGAGGAGTTCCTGGTCGCCGACGCGGGTGACGTGAGGGCGGTGCACTTCCCGGCCCCGGACCGGGAGATCCCCTATCCGCGGCCCGGGTTCGAGGTCGCCCTCGCCCCGGGCGGGATCACGGTGACGGCCCGCACCCTCGTACGGGACCTGCTGCTCCAGGCCGACCGGCTGGACCCGGAGGCGGTCGCCGACCGGGGACTGGTGACCCTGCTGCCCGGGGAAGAGGTGACCATCGGGGTGCGGGGCTGGAGGACTCCGGACCCGCGGGCCGCCCGTCGCGCCCTGTACTGCGTGGAGCCCACGCGGTGACGGCGACGCCGACCCCCCGCGTCACCATCAAGGACGTCGCCGCGCGCGCCGGTGTGTCCAAGGGGGCCGTGTCCCTCGCCTTCAACCGGAAACCCGGGCTGTCGGAGGCGACCCGGGACCGGATCTTCCGGGCGGCGCGCGAGCTGGGGTGGGCGCCGAGTCCGACCGCGCGCACGCTGGCCGGGGCACGGGTGGACGTGGTGGGGCTCGCGGTGTGCCGGCCCGCCCGCCTGCTGGGTCTGGAGCCGTTCTACATGGAGTTCGTCTCCGGGGTGGAGAGCGTCCTGGTCGAGCGGTCCTGCTCGCTGCTGCTGCGGCTGGTGCGCAGTCCGGACGAGGAGGTCGGGCTGATGGAGTCGTGGTGGCGGGGCCGGCAGATCGGCGGCTCGATCCTGGTGGACTTCCGGGTCGACGACCCGCGTCCGGCGGTGGCGGAGCGGCTGGGGCTGCCGGTGGTGGCCGTGGGGCACCCGTCGCTGACGGGCGGGCTGACCTCCGTGTGGACGGACGACGCCACGGCCGTGACCGAGGCGGTGCGGTACCTGGCGGCGCTCGGGCACCGGCGGATCGCCCGGGTGGGCGGGGCGGCGGAGCTCGGGCACACCTCGATCCGTACGACCGCGTTCGACGAGGCGGTGCGGGCGCTGGGGCCGGCCGCGCGGGCGTGGCAGGTGGCGACGGACTTCTCCGGGGACGCGGGGGCGCGGGCGACCCGTTCGCTGCTGGCGGCGGCGCCGGGCGAGCGGCCGACGGCGATCGTCTACGACAACGACATCATGGCGGTGGCGGGGCTGTCGGTGGCGGCGGAGATGGGGCTGCGGGTGCCGGACGACGTGTCGCTGCTGGCGTGGGACGACTCGCAGCTGTGCCGGCTGACGCATCCGACGCTGTCGGCGATGAGTCATGATGTGCACGGCTTCGGCGCGGAGGTGGCGCGGACGCTGTTCGGCGTCATCACCGGGCCGGGCCCGGGGTCCCACCCCGTGCCGACGCCGGTCCTGACCCCGCGGGGGTCCACGGCCCCGCCGTGAGGGGTGCGCGCCCCCGCCGGACGCCGCCGATCGTGTGATGTTCGCCGCTCCAGGCGGTGGGACTGGGCAGTCACGTTACCCACAAGTAGCATGGCCCGTAAGCAAGCGCTCAGCGTCCCGTACCCTGGAGGAGAGCCATCGTGCCTCGTACCGTCAGGGACGTCGTCTTCGTCGACGGCGTCCGTACCCCGTTCGGCAAGGCGGGCCCGAAGGGCATCTACCACGAGACCCGCGCCGACGACCTGGTCGTGAAGGCGATCCGGGAGCTGCTGCGCCGCAACCCCGGTCTCGACCCGAAGAGGATCGACGAGGTCGCCGTCGCCGCGACCACGCAGATCGGCGACCAGGGCCTGACCATCGGCCGCACGGCCGGCATCCTCGCGGGCCTGCCCACCTCGGTCCCGGGCTACTCCATCGACCGCATGTGCGCCGGCGCCCTGACCGCCGTCACCACGGTGGCCGGCTCCGTCGCCTTCGGCGCGTACGACGTCGCCATCGCGGGCGGCGTCGAGCACATGGGCCGCCACCCGATGGGCGAGGGCGTGGACCCCAACCCGCGCTTCGTGAGCGAGAAGCTGGTCGACGAGTCCGCCCTGTTCATGGGGATGACCGCGGAGAACCTGCACGACCGCTACCCGAGCATCACCAAGCGGCGCGCCGACGAGTACGCGGTGCGCTCGCAGGAGAAGGCCGCCAAGGCGTACGCCAACGGCAGGATCCAGGCCGACCTGGTGCCGGTCTCGGTGCGCCGCACCAACGAGGAGGCCGGTGAGACCGGCTGGGGCCTGGTCACCGCCGACGAGCCGATGCGCCCGGGCACCACGCTGGAGAACCTGGCGAACCTCAAGACGCCGTTCCGCGTGCACGGCCGGGTCACCGCCGGCAACGCGGCCGGTCTGAACGACGGCGCCACCGCCTCCCTCATCGCGAGCGAGGACTTCGCCCGCGAGAACGGCCTGCCGGTCAAGATGCGCCTCGTCTCGTACGCCTTCGCGGGCGTCGAGCCGGAGGTCATGGGCTACGGCCCGATCCCGGCCACGGAGAAGGCCCTCGCCCAGGCCGGCCTGTCCATCTCCGACATCGGCCTGTTCGAGATCAACGAGGCCTTCGCCGTCCAGGTCCTCGCCTTCCTGGAGCACTACGGCATCGCCGACGACGACGCCCGCGTCAACCAGTACGGCGGCGCCATCGCGTTCGGCCACCCGCTGGCCTCCTCCGGCGTCCGGCTGATGACGCAGCTGGCCCGCCAGTTCGAGGAGCAGCCGCAGGTCCGCTACGGCCTGACCACCATGTGCGTCGGCTTCGGCATGGGCGCGACGGTCATCTGGGAGAACCCGCACTTCGAGGGGGACAAGTGAGCACCACCGCAGAGCTTCTGAAGGGTGCGGCCGAGCTGTTCCCCGGCGAGGTCGTCACCAGCGCCCACGTACGCCACTTCGACCTGCCGCTGGGCGCCGGGCGCTTCGCGCTCATCACCCTCGACAACGGTCACGACCACACCAAGCCGACCACCCTCGGCCCGCAGTCGCTGGCGAACATCGACGCCGCCATCGACCGGGTCGAGAAGGAGGCCGCGGACGGCGGGATCGTCGGCGTCGGCGTCACCGGCAAGCCGTTCATCTTCGCGGTCGGCGCCGACCTCAAGGGCGTCGAGCTGCTGAAGCGGCACGAGGACGCGCTGGCCATCGGCAAGGGCGGCCACGACGTCTTCAAGCGCCTCGCGAAGCTGGCCGTGCCGACCTTCGCGTACTACAACGGCGCCGCCATGGGCGGCGGCGTGGAGATCGGCCTGCACTGCACCTACCGCACGGTGTCGGCGGCCCTCCCGGCGTTCTCGCTGCCCGAGGTCTTCCTCGGCCTGGTCCCCGGCTGGGGCGGCTGCACCCTGCTGCCGAACCTGATCGGCGCCGACAAGGCCGTCTCGGTCGTCATCGAGAACAGCCTCAACCAGAACAAGCAGCTCAAGGGCGCGCAGGTCCACGAACTCGGCATCGCGGACGCGATCTTCGAGGGCGCGGACTTCCTGGAGCAGTCGCTGATCTGGACCGCGTCCGTCCTCAAGGGCGAGATCGTGATCGAGCGCCCGGTGATCGACCGCGGTGAGGCCTGGGACCAGGCCGTCGCGCGCGGCCGCGCCATCGCCGACTCCAAGGTGCACGGCGCCGCCCCGGCCGCCTACCGCGCCCTCGACATCATCGCCGCCGTCAAGGACGGCGACCTCCAGCAGGGCTACGACGCCGAGGACCGGGCCCTCGCCGACCTCATCATGGGCGGCGAACTGCGCTCCGGCATCTACGCGTTCAACCTGGTGCAGAAGCGCGGCAAGCGCCCCGCGGGCGCCCCGGACAAGAGCCTGGCCCGCCCGGTCACCAAGGTCGGTGTCGTCGGCGCCGGCCTGATGGCCTCGCAGCTGGCCCTGCTCTTCCTGCGCCGCCTGGAGGTGCCGGTCGTGCTGACCGACATCGACCAGGAGCGCGTCGACAAGGGCGTGGGCTACGTCCACGCCGAGATCGACAAGCTGCTCGGCAAGGGCCGGATCAACCAGGACAAGGCCAACCGCCTCAAGGCCCTGGTGACCGGCGTCCTGGACAAGGCCGAGGGCTTCGCGGACGCCGACTTCGTCATCGAGGCCGTCTTCGAGGAGATGGGCGTCAAGCAGAAGGTGTTCGCGGAGGTCGAGGCGGTCGCCCCGGCGCACGCGATCCTCGCCACCAACACCTCCTCCCTCTCCGTGACGGAGATGGCGGCGAAGCTGAAGCACCCCGAGCGGGTCGTCGGCTTCCACTTCTTCAACCCGGTCGCGGTCCTCCCGCTGCTGGAGATCGTCCGCGGCGAGCGGACCGACGACGCGGCGCTGGCCACGGCGTTCGGCGTCGCCAAGAAGCTGAAGAAGACCGCGGTGCTGGTCAAGGACGCCCCGGCGTTCGTGGTCAACCGCATCCTGACCCGCTTCATGGGCGAGATCCAGAACGTCATCGACGAGGGCACCCCGGTCGAGGTCGCGGAGAAGGCGGTGGAGCCGCTCGGCCTGCCGATGTCCCCGCTGGTCCTGCTGGAGCTGGTCGGCCCGGCGATCGGCCTGCACGTCTCGGAGACCCTCAACCGGGCCTTCCCGGAGCGCTTCACGGTCTCCCCGAACCTCAAGGCGGTCGTCGAGGCGGGCAAGCGCGGCTTCTACGTCTACGACAGCGGCAAGCCCGAGCTGGACCCGGAGGTCGCCGCGCTGCTGAAGCAGGGCGACACCGTCCTCACCGAGGAGCAGGTCCGCGCCCGCGTCCTGGACGCGGTGGCCCAGGAGATCGGCCTGATGCTCGACGAGGGCGTCGTCGCCGAGGCCCAGGACATCGACCTCTGCCTGATCACCGGCGCCGGCTGGCCCTTCCACCTGGGCGGCATCACGCCGTACCTGGACCGCGAGGGCGTGTCGGAGCGGGTGAACGGCAAGCGGTTCCTGGAGCCGGGCGTGGCGTCGGTCCCGGCGTAACACACCGGCACCACCGGTACGAGGAGGGCCTCCGCGGCACGCGGAGGCCCTCCTCGTCATGCGCCGGTCTTCTCGGCCGCTTCGAGCCGCGCCCGCAGCTCGGCGTTCTCCGCCTCCAGGGCGGCGATGCGCTTACGGGCGAAGTACAGCTCCATGACGGCGTCGTGGAACTCGGAGATCAGCTCCTCGGGGGTCAGTTGCACGCTCGTCCTCCCCTACGCCGGTGCCAGCTCGGTGACGTGGCCCTCGCCGCCCTTCCAGAACAGCTTGCCGTCCTGGGCGTAGAGGGAACCGCCGCCGGCGGAGGCCGGTGCGTTGGTCGGTACGGCGTCGACGTCCGCGAGCCGCACCGCGCCCTCGGCGAGGATCGCGGACGGGGCGCCGGCCGCCGCGACCACGTGGAGCTGGGACTGGGGGGTGCTCCCGCGGCCGACGCCGACGCCCGTCCGGCCCGTGCCCTTGACCACGAAGTCGTCCACGCCCGGGTTGTTCCGCAGGACGATCAGGGCGCCCTTGGTCGGGCCGTCGGTCGCGGTGACGAAGATGCCCTGCGCGGCGGTCCCCGAGGTCCTGAGATCGATCGAGAGGCCCGAGGCCCCGGGGTCCGAACCGTCGGCGTACCCCTTGTGGGATATCTTCAGCGTCCCGCGCGAGGTCTCCACGCCGGTCAGGTACATGGCCGAGGTGGCCGGGTTGTCCGAGGTGACGTTCAGCGCCGCGGTGTCCCCGGACGGAGCCTTGTGGTTGATGGTGACCGTGTGGGCCGTCGTCGACGAGCCGTAGAACTGGGCCGGTGAGGTGTACAGGGTGTACTCCCCTTCGGCGGCCGCCGCCTCCGATCCGGTGGCGACGGTGACGGCACCCGCGGTGAAGGCGCCGAGGAACACCCTTCGTCCCACTGTCATACGTTCTCCCCGATCGAGATGGTCATGTGAAGATCTTTCCTGGTGAGGATTCCTCACATCCGTCCTTCCGTCCATGTCGGCCCGATCACCGGGTGGGCGCCGCCCTCCCGGATGACGCGGCGGGCCTTGCGGCGACGCCCGTCCTCACGCAGGCATGAGAACGGGCGCGGGCTGTCGTCCCGTGCGGTGCCCTTGCACGCGCCGATCGGCCGAATCTCCTCGCGGCCCGATGCCCGACGAGGGCGTCGTCGCTGGGGCCCACGACACCGACCTCCGCCTGATCACCGGCGCCGGCTGGCCCTTTCACCTGGGCGGCATCACGCCGTACCCGGACCGCGAGGGCGTGTCGGAGCGGGTGAACGGCAAGCGGTTCCTGGAGCCGGGCGTGGCGTCGGTCCCGGCGTAACACACCGGCACCACCGGTACGAGGAGGGCCTCCGCGGCACGCGGAGGCCCTCCTCGCGTTCTCACGCCCTTCGGGCACGCGAGGGGCACGAGATGATTCCCCTTCGTGGTGGCCGGCTGTCGCAGAACTCACGCTCGCGGTGCGACAACCGCCGGATACACTTTCGGGGCTTCCCGGGAAGCCGGGGACGACATCACACAGAAGCGGACGCGAGCATTCATGAACGGCGAACTCCCTCCACTGGCGCCGAATCTCGCGGCGGTCGACCGTCGCGCCGTGGTGACCGGCACCGACACGTCGGGAGCCGTGCCTGTGGAGTACCGGTTCCGTGCCGCCGAGGGCGATGTACGGCACCTGGTGGTGGTGTTCTCCGGATTCGCCGCGCCGAACGGATACCACTTCGCCGGTAAGTCGCTGAACGGCCTGCGGGCGAATGTCCTCTGGATCCGCGACGACTTCGACGGGCATTACAGCTACTACATGTGCCGGTCGATGCACTTCGACATCGAGGCCGCCGTGCTCGGACTCATCGATTCCACCCTGCGGCAGTTGGGGCTGAACCGCGACCAGGTCAGTCTGCTGGGAGTGTCGAAGGGGGGAAGCGCGGCCCTCTACTTCGGATTGAAGCACGGGTTCCGGAACATCGTCACCGTGGTTCCGCAGTTCCTCGTCGGGAGTTATGTGCGGGACCGCGCGGAAACCGGTCGCTACATGCTCGGGGCCGACATGCCGCAGACGCACGTCGACATGCTGGACTCCGCCATTCCGGACCTGCTCAAGGCCTACGGCGGGCAGGGGCACAACATCTACCTGTTCACGTCCGAGGCCGACGAGCAGTACGACACGGAAATCGGTCCGCACCTGCAGCTCTTCTGGGCGTGCGAGAACTTCAACCTCGTCCGGACCGCTTCGCAGCTGGTGCGGCAGCACGGCGAGGTGTCCGGCTACAACCTCCCGCTGGTGTGCGGCGTCCTGGCCGCCCTGTCCGAAGGCGCCGCCCCCCGTCTGGGCTTCGTGGAGAACGGGGAGGCGCAGGTCGACGCGGCACAGCGGCAGCACCACCTGGCCGAGCTGCGCCACCGGGAGGCGCTCACGGCCGTGCTGAACAAGCAGGACGTCCGCGGTAACAACCTCCTGCTGAGCGGGCACGCCTTCATTCCGGGCGAGTCCCCGCACGGGGAATTCCCGTCGGTCAAGAGCCTGATCGTCGAAGGTGGCGGCCGCCATTGGGAGTTCCCTCTGGCGACGACCGAGGCGAAGCACACCTACAGCCTGTACTTCGACCGGTTCGCCCGGGACTACGCGGACGGCGGATTCGAGCCCGAGGCGAAGACCGGAATACCGATGACCGGTATACCCGGTGGCGCGTACGAGTTGTCGGTGCGGGTCGCGAGCCCGGCCGAGGGAATAGACCGGCGTACCAAACTGGTGGCTCGGCGCCCCTTCGACATCCGACGTCCCTTCGGCGGGCTCGAGATTTCCCTGATCGGCGACGAGAACCGGGTGCGGCTGCTGCGACGCCCCATCATCGGGCACATTTCCCAGGAGACCGCCTTCTCCCTGGAGAAGAGCTGGCTCAAGGACCGCACCCTGCACGTCGAGGGGGTCTTCTTCGTGCACGGCATCGAGGCCGCCGCCCACGGTCACGCCACCTATTACCTGGTGCTGCGCGGACCACAGGCCACGTATTCCTTCCGGCTCGGCATGTCCCGCAAACCGGCGGCGGTCCGCGCCCACCGGCGACGCGGTGACTTCGGCACCTATGACTTCGCGTACTTCGCCACGTCCGGGTACAAGGGCGTCACTCTCACCAATGCCCAGCCCGGGGATTACGAGGCATACGTCTCCATGAGCACGGGCGGGTCACTGTTCTCGGCCCCGGCGGGCATGGTCACGCTTTCCTGAATCCCGCGGTCCCGGCGCGGCCGGCAGCGGTGTCATTCCGGCAGGACGGCGATCGCATTCGCCACCCGGCGCTCGGTCACGGCCGCGCGCTCGCCGCCGCGCGGACCGTTGCGCAGGTGGCCGTCCAGGACGGCGGTCGTGGAACCGCCGCCGTCGAGGTTGACCGCGTCGACGGCGCCGAGGGAGCGCGCCAGCCGGGCGGCCTCCGTCGGGGTCGCGCCGACGCTCTCGCCCGGTGCCCGGCCGTCGACCGCGACCAGCAGCAGCGTGCCGTCCGCCGTGACGCCCGCCACGGTCCGCGGTTCACGGTCCGGACCCAGGAGCCGCTCGGCGTCCGGATCGACCTCCCCGTCGCGCAACAGCCGGGCGCTGCCGCCCAGGGCCGAGTGGACGGCACCGGTGAGCGGCCGCCCCACGGGATCGGTGATCCGCACGGAGACGGCCGGGCGGGTGCCGGGGCGGACGTGGGCGCGCAGCCACTCGGCGCCGGTCCCGATGCCGTACAGCGAACCGCCGCCCTCGGGCAGCGGTCCGCCCGCGGGGGTGCGGATCCGCAGCACGGTCCCGTCCCCGGCGAGCAGTGCCTCGGTGCTGCCCGCCGGTCCGGGCGGGGTCTTCCGGCCCCACTCCGCGGTGAGGTGCACGATCTCGTCGTCGTCGGTGCACACTCCGTTGGACGGCCGCGTCATCGGACGTCCGTCGGTGGCGAGCCGGTCACCGCCGGTGCCGCCGCAGCCCGGGACGCGGCCCGCGATCCGGTTGACGCCGTCGAGTTCGCGCCGGGCTCCGTCGGCGGCGCGCAGCCGTCCGGTGGTGGACACCTCGGTGACGCGGGCGGTGAGCCGGCCCCGGTCGCGGCCGAGCAGGAGGGCGGGACGGCCGGCCAGTGCCTCGCTGAGGACCCGGCCGTCCTCGGCGTACAGCCCGATCGGGTCCCCGTCGGCGCCGCGGCCGGCGCCGACGTCGAAGTACGTGCCGTTGACGGCGAAGAGCGCCCCGGACCGGCGGGCCAGGGACCGGACGGTCTGCGTCCGGTCCATGTCGGCCCCGTGCACCGCGACGACCCGGACCCGTGCGCCGGGCGCGACGCGCAGGACGCTCAGGCGGACCGGCTCACCGGGACCGAGGTGCCGGGTGAGCTCCTGGTAGCGCAGACCGGCGGGCAGGACGGGTGCGGACGTGGGCGACGACGTCGGGCCGGCCGCCCCGGAGGAGGACGCCGCGGGCCGGGGCGGCGCGTCCGGTGCGGTACAGCCGGCCAGAACGCAGCAGAGCACGGCGGCCGGCAGCGCACCCGTCCGGGACCTAGCCATAGGTGGCGAGCGCGCCCGGGGAGGCGCCGAGGTCGCCGATGTGCACGGTCACCTCGGACCACACGCGGTGACCGCGCTCGTCCTCGAAGGCGAGCTCGAACCGGTCGTATCCCAGGTGTGCCGGATCCGCCTGGTAGGTGACGCTGCCGTCGGGCAGGCAGGTGAGCACTCCGTGCCGGGCCAGTCCCACGCCCATGAACCGCAGGCCCGGCGCGGCGGTGTGGCCGGGCGGCAGGACCGCGCGTCCGCCCGGACGCAGGGTGATGTTCTGCCCGGGCAGCCAGTGCCGCCGCACCCGGAAGCCGGCGTCCGAGACCGCCGTGGAGGGGATCAGCTTGTCGCCCGGGGCCTGCATCAGGCCGATGATGACACGGGGCAGCAGGACCGCGCCCTCCTGGGCGCCGTCCTGCACCCGGACCAGACAGCTGACGGTGCGGGGCTCGGCGTCGGTGGCGTAGGTGGCGTACCGGCCGTTGTTGAGGTGGCTCAGGCCCTGGTGGCGGACCATCGTGGCGACGCCGCCGAGGAAGTCGTCGAGCAGGTAGCCGTAGGTGCGGTAGGCGCCGCCCGTGGGGGTGACGGCGAGGGTGAGGGTGAACTCCTGGCCGGGAGCCACCGGCAGGGCCGGATCGGTGTCGGCGAAGAGTTCCAGCGTGCCGCCGATGTGCGGCGCCTGCGGGTGGGTCACCCACGCCCGGGCGACCGGGTACCAGTCTCCGCTCATCACGCCGCTCCGCTCAGGGCCGCGGCGCGTCCGCCGACCCGGGACCGGGTGAGTTCCTCGAAGACGTCGTCCTCGAGGAACTCCAGCGCCGACTCCGGGATGTTCGCGTCGAGGTTGCGGAAGTACTGCGGGGTGAGCAGCCCCTTGGCCCGCATGTCGCCGGCGACGAACCGGGCGCACTCGGTGGCTCCGTGACCGCGCAGGTGCGTGTTGTCGGCGATGCCGTCCGGGTAGTTGGGGTGTTCGCCGGGTTCGAGGTAGAGGAACAGCTCCTTGGTGCCCTCGGGTCCGGCCTGGCGCCACCAGCCGACGCTCCACTCGTTGAGGTCGATCAGCGGGACGGACAGGCTCATCGCCAGTTCGCGCATCGCCGTCGGGTACAGGCCGAGCGGTCTGCGCATGTTGCCGTGGTCGTCGAAGACCCGCCGCTCATGACTGGTGACGAACACCGGGTGGGCGCCCCGGTCGCGGGCGCCGTGCGCGTACTGGCGCAGGAACCACTGGTAGTCGCCGAACGGCTCGGTGAAGCGGCCGTCGCCGGGCTTCATGTCGATCAGCCCGAAGGAGATCAGCAACAGGTCCCCCGGGGCGATGTTCTCCAGGATCCAGTCCAGCCGGCCCCGCTCCAGGAAGCTGCGCGAGCTGGAACCGGCGCGGGCCGCGTTGACCACCTCGGCGCCCTGGACGAACAGCTGGAGCGCCTGGCCCCAGCCCACCATCGGTGCCATGCTCCGCTGCCGGCTCGTCACGCTGGAGTCGCCGGCGAGGAAGATCCTCGTGTGCCGCACGGCGTCATCCCCCCACTCGTTGGTGTTCGTCCGGCCGCCCCATGACCAGCGGGACGGCCGGCGGGCCCGGGTCGCCCACGACGGCGGAGTCCATCGTGTCGATGACGTCGAAGGCCCGCTCGCAGTTGTTGGTGTCCCGCAGGACGAAGAACTCCTCGGCCCGCTCGCGGTACCGCGGCTCGACCTCGAAGCCCCGCTCGATGGAGGCGATGATCTCGTCCACCGCCTGGTCGACGGTGGCGCAGGTCGGGCCGAAGCCGTCGCGGGCGAGGTCGAAGTAGCCGCGCTTGTAGTGCTTGCTGTAGAAGGCCTCGTCGTCGAAGTTCGTGTAGACGATCGGCTTGCCCATGTAGGCGACGTCGAAGAAGACCGACGAGTAGTCGGTGACGAGCATGGAGCACTCGCGCATCGCCAGCTGCACGTCGCGTCCGGTCGTGGAGACCGTGATGGACGGATGGTCGATGCGGAAGTGCTTCAGGTACGGCCGGATCTCGTAGTGCGGCATGAACTCCAGCTCCACGTTGTAGTACTGGAGCGCCTTCAGCAGCCGTTCGTCGCGCAGCAGCGAGGAGAAGAAGCGGTAGTACTCGGAGGCCGCGAAGGGGATCTCCGGTTTGGCCGCCTTGTTGTACGAGGGCGCCACGATGTCCCGCCGCCAGGTGGGCATCACGAGGACGCGGCGCAGACCCGGTACGGGCTTCAGCGCGTCGAAACGCGGCAGGCCGGTGGCCGCGACCCGTTCGTACCCGTAGCCGCAGTGCTCCGCGTAGTAGGCGCGCTCGCTGCGGCCGGTGGTGAGCACCATGTCGACGTTGGTGACCTGGGCGTGGATGGACGGGGCGACGTCGTTGTAGACCACCCCGTGCTGGAGGAACACCCGCCGGTAGCGCAGCAGGTCGCCGTAGCCGGTGAGGAAGGCCCGCTTGGACAGGCCCGGGAAGCCGAGGTAGGCCTCCAGGTCGTAGGCGTTGACGAGCCGGGTGGCGTGCAGCAGGTAGACCCGGTACTTCCAGGAGAGGCGGTCGATGACCTGGCCGAGGTGGGCGATCTTCGCACGGTCGGCGGAGTCGCCGTTGATCGCGTAGTACACCTTGCGCCGGGGCTGGTTCTCCCGGATCCACTTGAACAGGTGGTACGAGTTGTCCTGCGCGGTGTCCTCGCGCTCCCCGATGATCCAGATGTCCTTGCCGCTCAGCCAGGGGTGGAAGAGCCAGTAGAGCAGCCTGGTGCGCCAGCCGGGCCGGCCGGGCAGGGCGGCCCGGAACTCCTTGAGGAACCGGCGCAGCTTGTGGCGGAGCCGGTGGCCGGCCCCGGCGACCCGGCGCACGGTGATCTTCTCGTCCGCGTCGATGGCGAGGACGACGGTGGCGCGGCCCGCGCGGTGCACGCCCTTGAACCGGTGGAGCATCTGGCGGGCGTCGACCGGGGTGTCGAAGTGGCGGTCTCCGTCGTGGACGCGCAGGACGAGGCCGAGGTCGCGGTTGTTCAGGCCGGCGAAGTCCTCGGGCCGGGCGACGGCGCGCCAGCCGGAGTACCAGTCCTGCTCCTTGCGGGTGCGCCAGCGGTCGCGCCGGTAGACCTGCTCGACGGGGACCGCCCGCTCGGTGCGGCCGTCGGAGAGGACGAGCTGGACCCGGTTGGCGAAGATGTGGGAGATGTCGACGCCGGTGAGGACCAGGAGCCCTTCGAAGGTGATCCTTCCGGCATCGACGTGGCAGGTCTCCAGCACCGCCTTGTGCCGGTCGACGCGCAGCAGCGCGGTGTCCACCCGGTCGGCGGCCAGCTGCCGGTACACGCCCTGGTCGTCGATCTTCAAATACGGCCGGTACTCGGGCTTGGTGTGCGGCTCGCAGAACAGGTCGAGGTTGCCGGTGCGCACGGCGTGGTGCTGGAGCCGGGACATCGAGGACGTGGCGTACTGCAGGATCAGGTCGTCGGACATCCCCGCGTACACGTCGCACAGCGCGGGGAAGATCGCGGCCAGTTCCGTCCTGCTCATGATGCGGTGCAGATTGCGCAGGTACGGCTGGAAGGTACGGACGACGAAGCGCTGGGCGAGACGCCGGGTACGGGCGTCGAGGGTGGCGACACGCCTGAGCAGGTGCCTGGCCAGCCGGATCAGCTCCTGCGCCTTGACCGCGTCGTTCCACGGCAGGTCGAACAGCGAGTCCGACTGCTCCTGGTCCCGCTCGTAGCACGTGGCCCTGGGGGCGAGCGTGACGCGGCGCGCGTGCAGCAGCGCGGGCACCGCCATCCAGGCGTCCTCGTAGCCGGGACCGGCTCCGCAGCGCAGCCGCTGGTCGCGGACCAGCCCGGTCTTCAGCAGCTTGGCGCCCAGCCCGGTGGAGAACACCAGGTAGGGGGCCTCCTCCAGGCGGGTCACGTCGGCGGGTTTCTTGCCGAAGTACCGCTTCCACGGTTCCTCGGCGCCCCGGCGCGGGCCGGGGAAGTTGTCCGGGTCGCCCACGACGACGTCGGCCTTCGCCTTGCGGGCGGCGCGCAGCAGGTGGCTGACGCTGTCCTCGCCGAGGATGTCGCGGGCGCGGGCGAACATGACGTAGGGCGCGGTCACGTGGCGCAGGCCGTGGTCGTAGGCGGCACGCAGCCCCATGGCGACCTGGGGGACGACCGTGGTGTTCGGGTAGTGCGCGGCGAAGTTCGCCAGGTGTCCCGGGGTGGCGTCGGTCGAGCCGTCGTCGACGAGGATCACCTGGGTGCTCTCGAAGTCGCGCTGCGCGGCCAGGGAGCTGAGGAACTCGTGCAGGTTGTACTCGTCGTTGTGGCAGTGCACGACGACCGCCGCGCCGTACCGTTCCCGCGGGGCGAAGGGCTCCGGCAGCTTCCGCGTCGCCCACCACAGCCAGGGGGTGCCGCGCGGGTCGACCTTGACCCGCTGCTCGCTGGTCTCCTGACGGAGCGCGAGGTTGCCGCTGACGGTCTCGTAGATCTCGTACGTCGTCCCGTCGGCCCGGTAGCGCTCCTGCTCCAGGTCGAGACCCCGGATGCACACCGTGGTGGTGGCGCGCTGGCCGGCGTGCCGGATCTGCACGAAGAGGTTCCACGTCGCCGGGCGGCCGGCCCGGCCGAGGGTCTCGTCCAGGTCGACGGAGGTGTGGTAGCGGACGTACTCCTCGTCGACCTCCACGCCGGTGACCTTGAAGGCGTGGTCGGTCTTGGGGCTGCGCCGGCGCAGCACGGCGGTGAGTTCGATCTTGTCCTTGGGCTTCACCCGGCCGAACTGGTTGCGGATGAAACCGGTGACGTGCAGCCGGCCGTCGCGGATCTCGACACGGGTGGCCTGGTTGAACAGCCGGGCGTCGCCCAGCGCGGTGCCGGTGAGGTCGAGGTCGGTGACGTCGAGGAAGCGCTCGGCGTGCGGGCGTCCGAGCAGCGCGCCGGACCAGTAGACCTTGCCGTCCCGCTCCACCAGGTCGGAGCTGAGCACGCTGCGCCGCTGGGTGTAGTCGGCGACCGAGAGCGCGATGTCGACCTGGCCGTTCATCAGGCCGAAGGCCCGTACGCGCTCCAGCGGCCCGCACAGGTCGTAGGCGTCCGACGGCAGCGAGCGCAGGTAGGGCGCGGTGACCCGCAGGAAGCCGTCGCGGTAGGCCTCGTCGCCGGTGCGCAGTTCGGGCGTGTAGAGCCGCAGGTCGTGGGAGAGGAACTTGGCGCCCTTGTGGGCGATCAGGTCCTGTCCGCCGTGCCGGGCGAGGAACTCATCGGCCCACTGGTGCACGAGCACCCGGTCGCGGATGCTGCGCAGTTCGCCGCGCCGGTTGGTGATCGACGGCGTGTCGGACTCCCGCTCCCACATCCACCGGTAGACGGGCGCCGTGAGCAGGGTGATGTTCCGCGCGCAGAAGCCGGCGACCGTGGAGAAGTACGTGTCCTCGAAGAACACTCCCTCGGGGAACCGGATGCCGTGGTGGTGCAGGAAGTCGACGCGGAAGAGCTTGGCCGCCGCGATCGGGTCGTCGAACAGCTCGGGCGCGGCTGCCAGACCACCGCTGACGGTGCGGTCGGTGGCGTACAGCTGCGGCTGCCAGACGGTGGTCTCCTCCTTGGCGAGGTTGACCCGCAGCGCCCTGCCCGCGGTGATCTCGGCACCGGTGGCCAGGGCGGAGGCGAGCAGCACCTCGCACGCCTTGTGGGGCAGTTCGTCGTCGGCGTCGAGGAACAGCAGGTACTGGCCGGTGGCCGACTCGATGCCGTTGTTGCGGGGCGCGCCCACACCGCCGCTGTTGTGCTGACGGGGGAGGACCCGGACCCGGGAGTCCTTGCGCGCGTACTCGTGGGCGACGTCGAGGGTGCCGTCGGTGGAGGCGTCGTCCACGACGAGCACTTCGACGCCCCGGTGGGTCTGGTTCAGCGCGGAGCGCAGCGCCCGGTCGAGGGTGGCGCTCGCGTTGTAGGCGGCGACGACGACGGTGACGGTGTACAGGGAGGGGTCGGCGTACGTGAGCGTGTCGACGTGCGCCGCGGTGACGTGGGGGGCCGTGTAGCCGTACGCCGGGTCGGTGGTGTGCCCGGACGCCTCGTCGTACGCACCGGGGCCGGTAGGCACGGTCATCGCCGGTGTCCCTCCTGGTGCGGCCAGGGCGTGTCGACGCGCTGGACCGGGATCGGCTGGGTCACGCCCGACGCGGGGTGGCCGAAGGGGCCGGTGCCCTGCGGCGCCGGGAAGCCGTAGGGGTCGTAGCCGCCGGGGACGCCGAACGCGTCCTGCGCGTCGTGGGTCTCCGACGGGTCGAGCCGGTGGTACTGCGGCTGCGGATAGGGGTGGAAGCCCGGATCGTCCTCGGGCTCCGGCGTCCGGTAGCGCTCGTCGGCGAGCAGCTCCTCCTGCCCGGCACCGCGCTGGCGGTGGCGGCCCCGGTGCAGCTGCGGGGCGATGGTCCCGGCGGTGGACGGGGCGGGGTTCAGCTCCTCCATGATCCGGGTGAAGTCACGGGTGGACAGCCAGAACTTGTACATGATCACGAGCTCGAAGAGCATCAGCAGGGCCGCGGAGACCGCGGTGGTCCACAGGATCTGCCCGATCAGCGGGCCCACGATGAAGACGAACATCTGGAACTCGATGCCACTGATCAGGTGCGGCCGCACGCGGGTGCGCAGCATCGCCCGGCGGAGCCGGGTGTACCAGGGGAACTGGCCGCGGAACTGCTCGTGGAGGTCGATCACGTTCTCGGCGCCGGCCTCCTCGCGCAGAATCTCGGCCGGGGTGGCGGGGTTGTCCCGCAGCAGGTCCTCCATGAAGACGACCCGCGGCCCCTCGGCGTCGGCGGGCGTCTGCTCGGCGGCCTGCGGCCGCACGGGCGCGTGGCCGCCGGCCTGCGGCTGCACGGGTACGCGGCCGCCGGTCCGCT
>NZ_JBEORT010000079.1:0-31664 GCF_040302425.1 Streptomyces sp. NPDC126497 | reverse complement strand
TTGCGTTTCCGACTCTATCAGATCTTTTCCGACCCGATTTCCTCGGTGCTTTCCAGGTTCCCGCTTCCGCGTTTCCCTTTCCGGCGGTTCCGACTTTATCAGACGATTCTCAGTCGGATTTCCCCTCCCCTTCCGGGCGATGGTTCCGACCTACGAGGTGGTCGGGTGCCCGATCGGGAGGAGTTGCAAACGTACTGGAGCGGGGCGCCTCGATGCAAATCGAGGCGCCCCGCTCCCGGTGCGCTCGTGCGCGCGGCCCGACGGACCGTCAGACCTCCACCACCACGGGCAGGATCATCGGCCGGCGCCGATAGGTGTCGGAGACCCACTTGCCCAGCGTGCGGCGGACCAGCTGCTGCATCTGGTGGGGTTCGACGACCCCGTCCTGGGCCGAGCGCTCCAGTACCTCCGTGATCTTCGGGAGGACGTCGCCGAAGGCCGAGTCCTCGATGCCGGAGCCGCGGGCCTGGACGTGGGGACCGCCCGTGATCTTGCCGGTGGAGGAGTCGATGACCACGAAGACCGAGATGATGCCCTCGTCACCGAGGATCTTGCGGTCCTTCAGAGCCGGCTCGCCGACATCGCCGACGGAGAGGCCGTCGACGTAGACGTATCCCGCCTGGACCTTGCCGGAGATCCTGGCCTTGCCCTGGACGAGGTCGACGACCACGCCGTCCTCGGCGATGACGATGCGGTCGTGCGGGACACCGGTCATGGCGCCCAGCTCGGCGTTGGCGCGCAGGTGGCGCCATTCGCCGTGGACCGGCATCAGGTTCTTCGGACGGCAGATGTTGTAGAAGTACAGCAGCTCGCCGGCCGAGGCGTGGCCCGAGACGTGGACCTTGGCGTTGCCCTTGTGGACGACGTTGGCGCCCCAGCGGGTCAGGCCGTTGATCACGCGGTAGACCGCGTTCTCGTTGCCGGGGATGAGCGACGACGCCAGGATCACGGTGTCGCCGTCGACGATGCGGATCTGGTGGTCGCGGTTGGCCATGCGGGACAGGGCCGCCATGGGTTCGCCCTGGGAGCCCGTGCAGACCAGGACGACTTCGCTGTCCGGCAGGTCGTCCAGGGTCTTGACGTCCACGACCAGTCCCGGCGGGACCTTGAGGTAGCCCAGGTCACGGGCGATGCCCATGTTGCGGACCATGGAGCGGCCGACGAACGCGACCCGCCGGCCGTACTCGTGTGCCGCGTCCAGGATCTGCTGGATGCGGTGGACGTGGCTGGCGAAGCTGGCCACGATGATCCGCTTGCGGGCGCCGGCGAAGACCTGGCGCAGCACGTTGGAGATGTCGCGCTCGTGCGGGGTGAAGCCGGGGACCTCGGCGTTCGTGGAGTCGGTGAGGAGGAGGTCGATGCCTTCCTCGCTGAGCCTGGCGAACGCGTGCAGATCCGTGAGGCGGTTGTCCAGCGGGAGCTGGTCCATCTTGAAGTCGCCGGTGTGGACCGCCATGCCGGCGGGCGTGCGGATGGCCACGGCGAGGGCGTCGGGGATGGAGTGGTTGACGGCGATGAACTCGCAGTCGAAGGGGCCGATGCGCTCGCGCTGTCCTTCCGCCACCTGGAGGGTGTACGGGCGGATGCGGTGCTCCTGGAGCTTCGCCTCGATGAGGGCGAGGGTGAGCTTGGAGCCGATCAGCGGGATGTCCGGCTTCTCGCGCAGGAGGAAGGGGACGCCGCCGATGTGGTCCTCGTGGCCGTGGGTGAGGACGATGCCCTCGATGTCGTCGAGGCGGTCCCGGATGGACGAGAAGTCCGGCAGGATCAGGTCGATTCCGGGTTGCTCCTCCTCGGGGAAGAGCACTCCGCAGTCGACGATCAGCAGACGGCCTCCGTACTCGAAGACCGTCATGTTCCGGCCGATCTCGCCGAGACCGCCGAGCGGGGTGACGCGCAGGCCGCCCTCGGGGAGCTTCGGGGGCGGTCCGAGTTCAGGATGCGGATGACTCAAAAGACTCTCCTCACACACGCGCGCCACGTACCGGTGGGCACGTGGCGCGCATGACGTTCGTGCAGAAGCAGTTGTCGTTGTGGGGTGCGGGCACCGGTGTCCCGCCTATTCAGTTGTGAAGTACGTCTGCGCGAGCGGGCGCGCGAAGTCTGATTACGGGAGTTGTACCCCGCCGGCAGCAAGATCGATCTTGAGCTGTTCGACCTCTTCCGGCGTGCACTCGGCCATGGGGGCGCGCAGGGGTCCGGCGGGGAGACCCTGGAGGGTGAGCGCCGCCTTGGTGGTCATGACGCCCTGGGTGCGGAACATGCCCGTGTAGACGGGGAGCAGCTTCTGGTGGATCTCGGTGGCCTTCTGGACGTCTCCGGAGGTGTACGCCTCGACCAGGGCGCGCAGCTCGGGGGTGACGAGGTGGCCGACGACCGAGACGAAGCCGACCGCTCCGATGGAGAGCAGGGGCAGGTTCAGCATGTCGTCGCCGGAGTACCAGGCGAGGCCTGAGCGGGCGATGGCCCAGCCGGCGCGGCCGAGGTCGCCCTTGGCGTCCTTGTTGGCGACGATGCGCGGGTGCTCGGCGAGGCGGACGATCGTCTCCGTGCTGATCGGGACGCCGCTGCGGCCGGGGATGTCGTAGAGCATGACCGGCAGCCCGGTGGCGTCGGCGACGGCCGTGAAGTGCCGGTGGAGGCCCTCCTGCGGGGGCTTGTTGTAGTACGGGGTGACGACCAGGAGGCCGTGCGCGCCGGCGCGCTCGGCGGCGCGGGCCAGTTCGATGCTGTGGCGGGTGTCGTTGGTGCCGACCCCGGCCACGACCTGGGCGCGGTCGCCGACGGCCTCCACGACGGCCCGTACGAGGTCCGATTTCTCCGCGTCGCTGGTGGTGGGGGACTCGCCGGTGGTGCCGTTGACGATCAGGCCGTCGTTGCCTGCGTCCACCAGGTGGGTGGCGAGCCGCCGTGCGCCGTCGAGGTCGAGTGCGCCGTCCGCCGTGAAGGGCGTGACCATGGCGGTGAGGACCCGCCCGAAGGGGGTCTGCGGAGTGGAGGTCGGAGCCATGGGTTACACGCTACTCGTTGCTCAGGTCGGGGTCTTCCCTCGGGGGAGTCGACAAGGTGGGGCGAAGGGGACTCGGTACTGCCTGCTCGGGGGTTCAGGCAGTACCGGGCCCGTCTGATCAGGCTAGATGAACTTCATGAAATACCGCAATACGGACACCGTGTGCGGCCGATCCGTACATCTGTGCTCGCCCGCGTGAGCTGCGGTCCTACGGAGCCACGCGCCCGTTGGCGTTGAAGGCGGCGTAGGTGAGCGGCATGAGACGGGCCCATTCGGCCTCCATCCTCTCGCCCACCATCTCGATCTCCCGCTGGGGGAAGGACGGGACCTTCGCCAGCTCGTGCTGGGTGCGCAGGCCGAGGAAGTGCATCAGCGAGCGGGCGTTGCAGGTGGCGTACATCGAGGAGTACAGGCCGACGGGGAGCACCGCGCGGGCGACCTCGCGGGCGACGCCGGCGGCGAGCATCTCCTGGTACGCCTCGTACGCCTGCCGGTAGGAGTCCTCCATGGCGCGGCCGACGAGCTCCTGCTGGGCGGGGGTGCCCTCGACGAAGCGGTACTTGCCGGGGCGGCCCTCCTGGACCAGCTTGCGGGACTCGTCCGGGACGTAGAAGACCGGCTGGAGCTCCCGGTAGCGGCCCGACTCCTCGTTGTACGACCAGCCCACGCGGTGCCGCATGAACTCGCGGAAGACGAAGATCGGGGCGCTGATGAAGAAGGTCATCGAGTTGTGCTCGAAGGGGCTGCCGTGGCGGTCCCGCATCAGGTAGTTGATCAGGCCCTTGGAGCGCTCGGGGTCCTTGTCCAGCTCGGCCAGGGACTGCTCGCCGACGGTCGAGACGCGGGCGGCGAACAGTACGTCGGCGTCGGACGCGGTGTGCTTGACCAGCTCGACGGTCACATCGCTGCGGAAGTCGGGCTTGAGGTCGTCGGCGGGGGTGTCGGTCACGGCGCGGAGGGTCCTTCCATCACGTCTCTCGGGCGGCGCCCACTCTACGGCGCGGCACCGTCAGCGGGACCTTCGGCACCGGGAGGCGACATACGGCGGTGAACGACGGCGAACTTCTGCGAATTCGGTGAAAGCGGGCACCTCCCGGGGCCGTCGTTCGTCTGTGTCGGTGACAGCGATTCGTTCGACACCGAAGGAGGCGTGCCCCTGATGTCCGGTCGACGCGAACCCGTACCGTTCGCTTTCGTCGCCGAGGCCGAGAGGTTCCGCAGCAATGTCACCCCACCGCCCCGGGAGCGGGCGTCCGTCGGCCAGGTGGCCGGGCGCTGTCTGCTGGGGCTCACCCTGGTGGCCGGGCTGGTGGGTTCCCTGGTCATCGGGATGCCGGCGCTGTCCGCCGATCCTTCGGGGGCGGGGGACCGGCAGTCACAGGCGACCGAGGGGCGCTGAGCCGTCCCGGCCGTGGCACCGGCTCCGTCCGGGCCCCCGAGGGTGGTGGCCGGGGACGCGGATCGATAGCCTCACCGGGCACTGCTGACGCATGGATCGAGTGAGGACCCGTCGTGCCCCTGCCCTTCCTGACGGCCGACCGCGCTTTCGACGCGGCGGACGACGTCGCCCTGCCCTACGACGACCGGGACCGCTGGCGGCGCCCGTACCGTCCCGGGCCGTGGCGCGTGGGAGCGGCGGCGCTCCTGCTGCTGCTCGCGTCGTTCGTGCTGTTCGCGGCGGTGATCATCGCGGCGACGGCGACACCGGCGTCCGCCGCGGCGGTGTTCGCCGTCGCGCTGGCCGTCGTCGCCGGCGCGCTGCGGCTGCTGCGCATGGGCGTGTGGGTGAGCGCCCGGGGGCTGCGCCAGGTGGCCTTCGTGACCACCCGCACGACCGCCTGGGAGCAGCTCGTCTCCGTGCGCACGGTGCAGCAGCCGGTGCGCTGGCTGGGGCTGCCCCGGACGGTGCAGGGGCAGGCGCTGGTCCTCGCCCGGCGGGGGCGTTCGGCGGAATCGCTGCCGCCGCTGCTGACCTCGCACAACGCGGACTTCCTGGGGCGTGACCAGCTGGCCTTCGACCGGGCGGCCGACGCCGTGGAGGCGTGGGCCGCCGAGTACCGGCGCGACTGAGCGGTTCCGGGCCCCCGTGGTCAGTGGGAGGTCTTGTGCAGGGCGATCGCCCGCTGCATCGCCTTGCGGGCGCGGGGGGTGTCGCGCGCGTCGTGGTAGGCGACGGCCAGCCGGAACCAGCTGCGCCAGTCGTCGGGTGCGTCCTCCGTCTCGGCCTTGCGGCGGGCGAAGACCTCGTCGGCGGAGTCGCGGTCGATCCGGCCGCTGGGCAGCCGCTTCAGCTCGTCGACGGGCAGACCGCCCTCGGCGTCGAGTTCGGCGGCGAGCCGGTTGGCGTCGCGGACGAACGCGGTGTTCTTCCACAGGAACCAGAGACCGATGACCGGCAGGATCAGCACCGCGACGCCGAAGGCGACGGTGAGGGGGGTGCCGGCCTCGATGAGCAGCACGCCACGGCTGCCGACCAGGACGAAGTAGACGACCAGGACGGCGGCCGTGACGGCGTAGGAGATCTTCGCGCGCATGGGAGTCGGCTCGGGCTCAGTTCAGGTCGAGGAAGTGTTCCAGGCCGAAGGTCAGGCCCGGGGTGGTCACCACGCGGCGGGCGCCGAGCAGGATGCCCGGCATGAAGCTGCTGTGGTGCAGGGAGTCGTGGCGGACGGTGAGGGTCTCGCCCTCGCCGCCGAGCAGGACCTCCTGGTGGGCGAGGAGCCCGCGCAGCCGGACCGCGTGCACGGGGACCCCGTCGACGTCCGCGCCGCGGGCGCCGTCCAGGGCGGTGGCCGTGGCGTCCGGGGCGGGGGCGCTGCCGGCCCGGCGGCGGGCCTCGGCGATGAGCTGGGCGGTGCGCGTGGCGGTACCGCTGGGGGCGTCCACCTTGTTCGGGTGGTGCAGCTCGACCACCTCGACGGACTCGAAGTAGGGGGCCGCGATCTGCGCGAACTTCATGGTGAGCACGGCGCCGATGGAGAAGTTCGGCGCGATGAGCACGCCCGTCTCCGGGGACTGGTCGAGCCAGCCCCTCAGCTGCGCGAGGCGGTCGTCGGTCCAGCCGGTGGTCCCGACGACGGCGTGGATGCCGTGGCGCACGCAGAAGTCGAGGTTGCCCATGACCGAGGCGGGGGTGGTCAGCTCCACGGCGACCTGGGCGCCGTTCTCGGCGAGGGTCTCCAGTTTGTCGTCCCGGCCGAGGGCGGCCACCAGTTCCATGTCCTCGGCGGCCTCGACGGCCCGTACCGCCTCGGAACCGATCCGGCCCTTGGCACCGAGGACCGCCACGCGCAGCTTGCTCATGTTCGTTGTTTCCTTACCGGGAGGGGTCAGGCGACGGCGTCGTGCAGGCGGGACGCCTGCTTGTCCTTGAGCGGGCCGATGACCGACAGGGAGGGCCGCCGTCCCAGGACGTCGCGGGCGACCGAGCGGACGTCGTCCGGGGTGACCGAGGCTATCCGGGCCAGCATGTCGTCGACCGACATCTGCTCGCCCCAGCACAGTTCGCTCTTGCCGATACGGTTCATCAGCGCGCCGGTGTCCTCCAGGCCGAGGACGGTGGATCCCCTCAGCTGGCCGATGGCGCGCTCGATCTCGTCGTCGGGGAGGCCGTGCTCGGCGACCCGGTCGAGTTCGTCGCGGCAGATCTTCAGCACGTCGTGCACCTGGGAGGGCCTGCAGCCCGCGTACACGCCGAACAGGCCGCAGTCGGCGAAGCCGGAGGTGTACGAGTACACGCTGTAGGCCAGTCCGCGCTTCTCCCGGACCTCCTGGAAGAGGCGGGAGGACATGCCGCCGCCGAGGGCGGTGTTGAGCACGCCCAGGGCCCAGCGCCGCTCGTCGGTGCGGGACAGGCCCGGCATGCCGAGGACGACGTGCGCCTGTTCCGTCCTGCGGCCGACGAGCTCGACCCGGCCGGCGGTGCGCAGCGCGCGACTGCCGCCGCGCGGGGCGATCGGAACGGCGTCGGGGTCCTTGAGGGCGCCGGCCTTCTCGAAGGCGGCGCGGACCTGGCGGACGACCTTGTTGTGGTCGACGTTGCCGGCGCAGGCGACCACGAGGTGGGTCGGGTCGTAGTGCTTCCTGTAGAAGCGGCGGATGCGGTCGGCGGTGAGGGCGTTGACGGTGTCGACCGTGCCGAGGACCGGGCGGCCGAGGGGGTTGTCGCCGAACATGGTGTGCGCGAACAGGTCGTGCACGCAGTCGCCCGGGTCGTCCTCGGTCATCGCGATCTCCTCGAGGATGGCGCCGCGCTCGACGTCGACGTCCTCCTCCTGGATCAGCGAACCGGTGAGCATGTCGCAGACCACGTCGATGGCGAGCGGCAGGTCGGTGTCGAGCACGCGCGCGTAGTAGCACGTGTACTCCTTGGCCGTGAACGCGTTCATCTCGCCGCCGACGGCGTCGAGGGCGGAGGAGATGTCCAGGGCGGACCGGCGGGAGGTGCCCTTGAAGAGCAGGTGCTCCAGGTAGTGGGTGGCGCCGTTCAGGGACGGGGTCTCGTCGCGGGATCCGACGTGGGCCCAGATGCCGAAGGTCGCCGAGCGGACCGAGGGCAGCGTCTCGGTGACGACGCGCAGGCCGCCGGGGAGGGTGGTCCTGCGGACCGTGCCGATGCCGTTCTCGCCCTTGATGAGGGTTTGGGTACGGGCGACGGCCCGCGCCTCCGAGGAGGTGCGGGCCGTCGCCTTCACGCTACGGGACGTCACTTGGCGGCGTCGTCCTTCTGCTCCGCGTCGCCCTCTTCGCCCTCGATCACGGGGATCAGGGAGAGCTTGCCGCGGGAGTCGATCTCGGCGATCTCGACCTGGACCTTCTGGCCCACGCCGAGGACGTCCTCGACGTTCTCCACGCGCTTGCCGCCGGCCAGCTTGCGGATCTGCGAGATGTGCAGCAGTCCGTCCTTGCCGGGCAGCAGGGAGACGAAGGCGCCGAACGTCGTCGTCTTCACGACCGTGCCCAGGTAGCGCTCGCCGACCTCGGGCATCGTCGGGTTGGCGATGCCGTTGATGGTCGTACGGGCGGCCTCGGCGGAGGGGCCGTCGGCGGCGCCGATGTAGATGGTGCCGTCGTCCTCGATGGTGATCTCGGCGCCGGTGTCCTCCTGGATCTGGTTGATCATCTTGCCCTTGGGGCCGATGACCTCGCCGATCTTGTCGACCGGGATCTTCACCGTGATGATCCGCGGCGCGTTCGGGGACATCTCGTCCGGCGTGTCGATCGCTTCCATCATCACGTCGAGGATGTGGAGGCGGGCGTCACGGGCCTGCTTGAGGGCGGCGGCCAGGACGGAGGCCGGGATGCCGTCCAGCTTGGTGTCGAGCTGGAGGGCGGTCACGAACTCCTTGGTGCCGGCGACCTTGAAGTCCATGTCGCCGAAGGCGTCCTCCGCACCGAGGATGTCGGTGAGGGTGACGTAGTGCGTCTCGCCCTCGATCTCCTGGGAGATCAGGCCCATGGCGATGCCGGCGACGGGGGCCTTCAGCGGCACACCGGCGTTCAGCAGCGACATGGTGGAGGCGCAGACCGAGCCCATGGAGGTCGAGCCGTTGGAGCCGAGGGCCTCGGACACCTGGCGGATCGCGTAGGGGAACTCCTCGCGCGTCGGCAGGACCGGGACCAGGGCGCGCTCGGCGAGGGCGCCGTGGCCGATCTCGCGGCGCTTCGGGGAGCCGACGCGGCCGGTCTCACCGGTGGAGTAGGGCGGGAAGTTGTAGTTGTGCATGTAGCGCTTGCGGGTCACCGGGGAGAGGGTGTCCAGCTGCTGCTCCATGCGGAGCATGTTGAGGGTGGTGACGCCCAGGATCTGGGTCTCGCCGCGCTCGAACAGCGCCGAGCCGTGCACCCGCGGGATGGCCTCGACCTCGGCGGCCAGGGTGCGGATGTCGGTGACACCGCGGCCGTCGATGCGCTTCTTCTCCTTGATGACGCGCTCACGGACCAGGGACTTGGTCAGCGAGCGGTACGCGGCGGAGATCTCCTTCTCGCGGCCCTCGAACTCCGGCAGGAGCTTCTCGGCGGCGAGCGCCTTGACGCGGTCCAGCTCGGCCTCGCGCTCCTGCTTGCCGGCGATGGTCAGCGCGGAGGCGAGCTCCGGCTTGACGGCGGCGGTGAGGGCCTCGAGGACGTCGTCCTGGTAGTCCAGGAAGATCGGGAACTCGCCGGTCGGCTTGGCGGCCTTCGCGGCGAGGTCGGACTGGGCCCGGCAGAGCACCTTGATGAAGGGCTTCGCGGCCTCCAGACCGGCGGCGACGACCTCCTCGGTCGGCGCCTCGGCGCCGCCCTCGACCAGCTTGATGGTCTTCTCGGTGGCCTCGGCCTCGACCATCATGATCGCGACGTCGCCGTCCTCCAGGACGCGGCCCGCGACGACCATGTCGAAGACGGCGTCCTCGAGCTCGGTGTGCGTCGGGAACGCGACCCACTGGCCGTTGATCAGCGCGACGCGGACGCCGCCGATCGGGCCGGAGAAGGGGAGGCCGGCCAGCTGCGTGGACGCGGAGGCGGCGTTGATCGCCACGACGTCGTACAGGTGGTCGGGGTTGAGCGCCATGATGGTGGCGACGACCTGGATCTCGTTGCGCAGGCCCTTCTTGAAGGACGGGCGCAGCGGGCGGTCGATGAGGCGGCAGGTGAGGATGGCGTCCTCGGAGGGCCGGCCCTCACGGCGGAAGAAGGAGCCGGGGATCCGGCCCGCCGCGTACATCCGCTCCTCGACGTCCACCGTGAGCGGGAAGAAGTCGAGCTGGTCCTTGGGGTTCTTGGAGGCCGTGGTGGCCGACAGCACCATGGTGTCGTCGTCCAGGTAGGCCACGGCGGAGCCGGCGGCCTGGCGGGCCAGGCGGCCCGTCTCGAAGCGGATGGTGCGGGTGCCGAAGGAGCCGTTGTCGATGACGGCCTCGGCGTAGTGGGTCTCGTTCTCCACTAGCGTTTTCTCCGTTACTTTGTCGTCTTTCGTCCCGCCTCGCCCGTGTGGCGGGGGGACGGGGACGGAGAAGCGCTCCACTGGTGCGGGCCGGTCTTCGATCGAAGCTCCCGGGGTTGACCCTCCCGGGGGCCACTACCGAGGACCGGCGACGGCGGGGTGCGCTCCTCCTCGTGCGTCGTGACGTCCGATGACGTCGGTCGGCGGCGCCCCGAGGTCCGCATACCCATGCGGGGCGGGGCATCACACCGATTCATGTCTCGTGCGTTGTGCTACCACACTACAAAGGGGTGGTGACACTCCGCACGTACAGCAAAGGGAGCGGCCCCCTTTCTCGAGGGAACCGCTCCCTTCACGGCGTCTT
This sequence comes from Streptomyces sp. NPDC126497, assembly GCF_040302425.1. Lineage (NCBI taxonomy): Bacteria > Bacillati > Actinomycetota > Actinomycetes > Kitasatosporales > Streptomycetaceae > Streptomyces > Streptomyces sp. NPDC126497. The sequence goes on along the minus strand of NZ_JBEORT010000079.1, from coordinate 21,365 downwards.
ACTTGGCGCCCGCCGCACCGCGGCGGATGCCGAGGCGGTCGACCAGCGCACGGAAGCGCTGGATGTCCTTCTTGGCGAGGTACTGCAGCAGCCGGCGGCGCTGGCCGACCAGGATGAGCAGACCACGGCGGGAGTGGTGGTCGTGCTTGTGGGTCTTGAGGTGCTCCGTCAGGTCGGAGATCCGACGGGAGAGCAGCGCGACCTGGACCTCGGGGGAGCCGGTGTCGCCCTCCTTGGTACCGAACTCGGAGATGATCTGCTTCTTCACTGCGGCGTCGAGCGACACGCGTACTCCTCATGGTCTGTGAATGGCCACCGAGCGCCCCCGGTCTGCTTCTCGGGGGGTCTTCCATGACTCGGAAGGCGGGGATCCGCTGGGCGCGGCCTCCAGAGCGGGATCGCTCCGGGGGTGCGTACACACACGGCCGTCACTCAGGGTACCAGGGCGTCGACTGCCCCCGGTCCGCTCCCCCGCCGCCGGGCGGACCGGCCTCCGGCCTCCGGCCGCTGACCGCCCAGGCCCGGGCGGTCAGCGCGATGGAACCGTCCGGCCCCCTGGGGACCGCGGCGTCGAGCGCGTCACGCACCCGGTCGCGGCCGGCCGGCGTGAGGGAGGCCAGGTAGCCGGGTGCGGGGCCCTGCCCCGCCAGGAAGGGTTCCCACAGGTCGGCGAAGTCGGTGAAGACCGTGGGCACCTCGATCGGGACGGCGGCCACGTCGACGAGTCCCGCGCCGGTCCACACCTCGGCCAGCCGTTCCGGACGGCAGACGGGGAACCGACGGCCCTCGTCCAGCGCGGCCGCGGACGGGTCCGCCGCGACGGCCGCGTCCCAGAACCGGCGCAGGAATCCCATGCCCTCGCCGTAGTCCCACACGTACGCCGCGACCAGGCCGCCCGGGCGGACCACCCGGGTCATCTCGGCCACCGCCGCGGTGGGCCGGGGAAGGAAGTTCAGTGTCAGGCCGCTGACCACGACGTCCCACGTTCCGCCGGACGCCGGAAGCGACATCGCGTCCGCCACGACGGAGTGCGCCGGGAGGGGGACCGCGGCCCGGGCCGCGGCCACGAACCCCTCGGACCGGTCGACGCCCAGCACCGTCCGGGGCCCGCACCGGGCGGTCACCACCGCCGACAGCGCACCGGTGCCGCATCCCACGTCCAGCCACCGCAGGTCACCGGCGCGGTCGAGCCACACCGCGAACTCCTCCGCCGCGGGACGGCTCCAGCGGCCCATGTACCGCTCGTAGGCGCTCCCGGCCGTCCACACGTCGAACCGCCGTTCCTCCATGACTCGACGATCGCCCGCCGCCGGGGCCTCCGCCACCCCGGCGGGTCGCCCCGCGCGCTACCACACGCCCCGTACCCGGAGCCACTTCGGCCGCTTGGCAGGGGTGAACCAACTACGAAGCGGCCACGGGCGAGTTCAGGGCGGGTACTGTCCGATCCGGTCATCGGTCGGGCGTCCCCCGCGGGGGTGCCCAGTACTGTGACCGTGGATCGTTCGTACGTCACGAGAGGACACCGTTCCGCCATGGCTGATCTGCCGGACCGGGAGCGCGAGACGCCCGAGGAAATCAAGGCGCGCAAGGAGCGCGAGCGGGACGAGCTGTACGCACTGGACATCTCCGGCGTCGAGTGGCATTCCGCTCCGGGTACGGAGGAGCACGAGGAGCGGGTGGAGATCGCCTACCTGCCCGCCGGCGCGGTGGCCATGCGGTCGTCGCTCGATCCGGAGACGGTGCTGCGCTACACGGAGGCGGAGTGGCGCGCCTTCGTCCTGGGCGCGCGGGACGGGGAGTTCGACCTGGAGCCGTCGCCCGGGGAGGCCGCGGCCGCCGAGTGACCGTCGTCGGGGCGGGGACCTGACGTCCTCCGCCCCCGACGACGGTGGCCGACAGGGTGGCCCCGGTCGACGGCACCGGCGCGGCCCCCTTCCCGGCCGTCGTCCGCGGTCCGCGCGTGCGAGGAGGCGGGGGTCCGCCGGGGCCGCCGGACCGCGCCCCCCGGGGCGGACCGCCGCCGTTCGCCCGACGTGCGTGGGGCCGGCCCGGACCGACCGTGATCCCGGCGGAGCACCCGCCACCCGACCGGGCGCCGGGGACCACCGGAAGGCCCGGAGCCCGCAGGTACGCGCCGGAGGGGACGGACTCCTTCTCCGGCTCCTGCCGTTTCGTCACCTTGCTTTCACCTCACGCCCATACGCATGCCGGTCATGCCCGGTTTATGCGTGGATTCCGGGCGACTGCCCCTCGGCCGTGGTCCGTTGTGCCTCCGGGAAGGGCACGGGTGGTGGGTGGGCGGGCCTGCCGTCGCGGGGCGTGTGGTGATTAGGCTGGGAGTGGGCGTGACGCCGGAACCCGTGAACCGGGCGGCGGCGTCCCGGGGGAGAGCGGGGGAAACCGGTGGCGCCGGAGGACCTCACACGACCTCGAGCGGCTTCGGATCACTGCGAAGCACTTCGGACGACAAACACGGTCGCCCCAGCGTGGCATGAGGGTGCACGACCAATCAGGAGGAACTGTGAGCAGCGATCGGGACGGGACGCGCGGGGGCTGGGCGACACCCGGCGATGACCAGCCCGACGCGGAGTCCGCCATCGAGACGACGGGCGAGTTCACCATCGACTACGCGCCGCCGGCCTGGTACACGCAGAACGCTTCGGGGAGTTCGGAGTCAGGGGCGTCGTCCTCTTCCTCCGACTCCTCCGACTCCTCCGGCTCCTCGTCCGCTCCGGCTCCTTCCTCCACTCCCTCCAGCGGGCCCGTTCCGCCGTTGCCCGGACTGACTCCGCCGCCGCACGCGATGGGGTCCGCGGGGCCGTCGTCCCTTCCGGCGCCGCCGCCCGTGCCGGCGCCGGGGGCGCCCTTCACGCCGCCGGCGCCCGCGCCCGCTGCCCCGTTCACGCCGCCCGCCCCCGCGCCCGCTGCCCCGTTCACGCCGCCCGCCCCCGCGCCCGCTGCCCCGTTCACGCCGCCCGCGCCGTCGACGCCGCCGTCCGGGGGTCCTGCCGCCGTGCCGAAGCTGCCGGTGGGAAGCGGGTTCGAGCCGCAGCGTCCGGAGGCGGAGAAGGAGTCCGAGGAGCCGGGCCCGGTCTCCCCTTCCGCGGTGCCGAACATCCCGGTCGGCGGGTTCGGGGCCGACAGCGGTGATCTGGAGAGCGGTGCGACGATGCGCTTCTCCGCCGCCGCGTTGAAGCGGGAGATCGCGGAACGCGAGGCGGAAGCGGAGGCGAATCCGGAGGACGGGGCGGGCGCGGAGGGCGAGGTGCGGCCGGAGCCGTCCGACGGTGAGGACGCGACCGACGACGGCGCCGAGGACACCGCGGAGGACGCGGAGACGTCCGGCAGCCCGGTGGACCCGTCGGACGCGGACGACGCCGAGGAGGCGTCCGGTACGGCCGACGGGCCCGCAGCCGGTGTGGTCTCCGGTTCCGACGACGTCACGGACGGGGACGTGGAAACCGAGGAGTCCGGCTCCCCGGTGACCGGTGCGGAGGACGCGGAGGACGAGGCCGCGCCGGTGGAGCCGGAGGCCGGACCCGAGGACACGGTGTCCGCCGACGACGTGCCGGCGACGGACGCGCCGGCGGCTGCCGGCCCCGAGGACACGGAGCCGGTGGACGACGCGGAGTCCGCCGGTGCGGTGCCCGTGGACGTTCCCCAGGGCGGCGAGCCCCGGCACGCCGTCCCGGCCGCGCCCGTCGGACCGCCCGTCTGGACTCCCCCGGCACCGCGGGACGTGCCTACGGTGCCGCCGGCGTACCCCACCGCCCCGGCGCCGGCCGGCCAGTGGCCCGCCCGGCCGGCGGACACGGACGCACAGCACCGGCCCGCGGCAGCCCAGGACCAGCCGGCCGCCCCTGCCCAGCAACCGCCGTTCCAGCCCCAGGCGCCACAGTCCGCGCCCGCCGCCTGGAACACCCCGGCGCCCCCGGCCCAGCCCGCCGGGTACGGCTTCCCGCCCGCCGGTCCGGCGCCCCAGCAGCCCGCCGGGTACGGCTTCCCGCAGCCGGGGACCGTCCCGACACCGGCTGCGCAGCCCCCCGCACCGCCCCGGCCCGACACCCCGGCCGCCCCGGCGCCCCCGGCCCAGCCCGCCGGGTACGGCTTCCCGCAGCCGGGGGCACAGCAGGCCGGGAGCGCCCCCGCTCCCGCACCGCAGGCCGGGTACGGTCCGCCGCCCCAGCCCGGTGCGGCGGTCCCCCAGCAGCCCCCCGCCCAGCCCCAGCCCCAGCCCGGCACCCCGCCCGTGCCCGGCCCGCAGGCCGGGTACGGCTTCCCGCAGCCGGGGGCCGTCCCGACGCCCCCGGCCCAGCCCGCCGGGTACGGCTTCCCGCAGCCGACGCAGCAGCCCGCCCCGCAGCAGCAACAGCCGCAGCCCGGTGTGCCGCCGCAGCAGCCCGTGGACCCGCGTGCCGGCGCCGCCTGGCCGCAGCCCGTCCAGCACGACCAGCGGCAGCCCACCCATCCCGGTGCGGCGCCCCTCGGTTACACCGCCGCCGTGGAGCTGTCCTCGGACCGGCTGCTCAACAGCAGGAAGCAGAAGCCGAAGAGCAGTCGCCCCGCGGCCGGCGGTTCGCGTTTCAAGCTGGGCGGGAAGAAGGAGGAGGCCGAGCGGCAGCGGAAGCTGGAGCTGATCCGCACGCCGGTGCTGTCCTGCTACCGCATCGCCGTCATCAGCCTCAAGGGCGGCGTCGGCAAGACGACCACCACCACCGCCCTCGGCGCCACCCTCGCCACCGAGCGGCAGGACAAGATCCTCGCGATCGACGCCAACCCGGACGCCGGCACGCTCGGCCGCCGGGTGCGGCGCGAGACCGGGGCCACCATCCGTGACCTCGTGCAGGCGATCCCGTACCTCAACTCGTACATGGACATCCGGCGGTTCACCTCCCAGGCGCCGTCCGGGCTGGAGATCATCGCCAACGACGTCGACCCGGCCGTCTCCACGACCTTCAACGACGAGGACTACCGGCGCGCGATCGACGTGCTCGGCAAGCAGTACCCCATCATCCTCACCGACTCCGGTACGGGACTGCTCTACAGCGCCATGCGCGGGGTGCTGGACCTCGCCGACCAGCTGATCATCATCTCCACGCCGTCCGTGGACGGTGCGAGCAGTGCCAGCACGACGCTGGACTGGCTCTCCGCGCACGGGTACGCGGACCTCGTCTCGCGCTCCCTCACCGTCATCTCGGGTGTGCGCGAGACCGGAAAGATGATCAAGGTCGACGACATCGTGGCGCACTTCCGGACCCGGTGCCGGGGCGTGCTCGTCGTACCGTTCGACGAGCACCTGGCCGCCGGCGCGGAGGTCGACCTCGACATGATGCGGCCGAAGGTGCGGGAGGCCTACTTCAACCTCGCGGCACTGGTCGCCGAGGACTTCGTGCGCCATCAGCAGTCGCACGGCCTGTGGACCTCCGACGGCAACCCGCCGCCGGTCGCCGCCCCGCCGCTGCCGGGCCAGCCCTTCCCCGGACAGCCGCCGAAGCCGGGACAGCCGGTACCCGGACAGCCCGTGCCGGGGCAGCCGTACCCGTACCCCCCGCAACCGCATCCCGGACAGCACCACCCGCACCCGGGACAGCCCCCGGTGCAGCCCGGGCAGCCGTACCCGCAGGTCCCGGGCCAGGCCCCGGGTCAGGGCCAGGCCCCGGGACAGCCCTATCCTCCGCACCCCGGTCAGCAGTAGGACACCGCGTCCGTCCCGCACGCGAGAGCGGCCCCTCCTCCGAGGGGCCGCTCTCGCGTGCGGGGCCGAAACCCGTCGTCAGCCTCTGGCCAGCAGCGCTTCAGTGGTCTCGACCAATGGGCGCGGATCGTTTGTCAACTCGTTGTTTCCGCAGGCCACATGGGGTGTTCGCGCCGTTGACGCCCGCAGTGGCCGCTGATAGACACACTCAGCACTCATCTGATCCGACCCATCCTTCCCGTGCGAGCGATGACGCGAGGTCAGCGACCATGGACACGAACGATCAGTACGGCGGCCACCACCGCGCCCCGGGCCGCACCCGGCTCGTCCTGGCGGCCGGCACCGCCGCGCTCACCCTCAGCGCCGGGCTCGCCACCCCGCTCAACCCGGCGCCGCCGCAGGCCCGGGCGGCCGACGACGGCAAGCAGGTGCTGACCGTCGCGGTGGCGCAGAGCGTCGACTCGCTCAGTCCGTTCCTGGCGGTGCGGCTGCTCAGTACGAGCATCCACCGGCTCACCTACGAGTACCTGACGAACTACGACCCCGAGGACAACCACGTCGTCCCGGGCCTGGCCACCGCGTGGAAGCCGTCGCCGGACAAGCTGACCTGGACCTACACCATCCGCTCCGACTCCCGCTGGTCGGACGGCGAGCGGGCCACCGCCGAGGACGCCGCCTGGACGTTCAACACGATGATGACGGACCCCGGCGCGGCCACCGCGAACGGCAGCTTCGTCGCCAACTTCGAGAAGGTCACCGCGCCGAGCCCCACCCGGCTGGTCATCAGGCTGAAGAAGCCGCAGGCCACGATGACGGCGCTGGACGTGCCGATCGTGCCCAAGCACGTGTGGGAGAAGGTCGACGACTACACGAAGTTCAACAACGACAAGGACTTCCCGGTCGTCGGCAACGGGCCGTTCGTCCTCACCGACTACAAGGCCGACAGCTACGTGCGGCTGAAGGCCAACAGGAGTTTCTGGCGCGGGGCGCCCAAGTTCGACGAGCTCGTCTTCCGCTACTACAAGGACCAGGACGCGGCGGTGTCGGCACTGCGCAAGGGCGAGGTGTCCTTCGTCGCCGGGTCGCCGTCCCTGACGCCCGCCCAGGCCGACTCGCTGAAGGGCGAGAAGGACATCCGGGTCAACGACGCGCCGGGACGCCGCTTCTACGCCCTCGCCGCCAACCCGGGCGCCAGGGCGAGGAACGGCGAGAAAATGGGTGACGGGCACCCCTCGCTGCTCGACCGGCGGGTGCGCAACGCGCTGTTCAGGGCGGTGGACCGGAAGACCATCATCGACAAGGTGTTCCAGGGCTACGCCGTGGAGGGCGCCGGCTACATCCCGCCGCGTTTCCCGCAGTACTTCTGGGAGCCGTCGGCCGACCAGGAGCTGGCGTACGACCCGGCGGAGGCGGCCCGGCTGCTCGACGAGGCCGGGTACCGGAAGAACGGCGAGGGCAAGCGGGTCGGCGAGGACGGCAGGCCGATCGACTACCGCGTGCTGTGCCACGCCACCGACCCGAACGACAAGGCGATCGGCCAGTACCTCGAGGAGTGGTGGGGCGACCTCGGCATCGGGGTCACGCTCGACTGCCTGGACAACGTGACCGATCCCTGGCTCGCCGGCGAGTACGACCTCGCCTTCGACGGCTGGTCGGTCAACCCGGACCCCGACTTCGTGCTGTCCATCCACACCTGCGCGGCGCTCCCGGCGACCCCGGAGGAGACCGGCGCGACCGACAACTTCATCTGCGACAGGACGTACGACGAGCTGTACGCCCGGCAGCTCGCCGAGTACGACGCCGACGAGCGGGCGGACATCGTCAAGCGGATGGAGTCACGGCTGTACGACCTCGGGTACATGAACGTCATGGCGTATCCGAACGCGGTCGAGGCGTACCGCACGGACCAGATCGAGTCGATCACCACCATGCCGGCGAAGGCGGGCAACATCTACGGCCAGGACGGCTACTGGAGCTGGTGGTCGGCGGTGCCGGCGGACTCCGGTGACACGGACGGGGACGCCTCGTCGGCGGGCGTGGTCCTCGGGATCGTCGCGGGTGTCGTCGTCCTCGCGGGCCTGGGGGCGTTCCTGGCGCTGCGGCGACGGGCCACGGCCGAGGACCGCGAGTAGGCGGCGAGCGGGTGCCCATGACCTCCGACGCGACATCCGCATCCGCCGGCGGGCGCACCGGTACCGCCGCCGGTCCGCCGAAGGACGGGCCGCCGGCGGCCGGCAGTCGTGCCCCCGCCGCCTACCCCCGGTACGTGGCGGGCAGGGTGGCCGGCGCGGCCGTGTCCCTCCTCGCCGTCCTCGTCACCGGCTTCTTCGTCTTCCGGATGATCCCCGGCGACCCGGTGAAGTTCATGACCGGCGGCCGTCAGGTGTCGGCCGAGCAACTGGCCGCCTACCGGGAGCAGTTCGGGCTGGACCTGCCGCTGTGGCAGCAGTTCGCCGACTACTGCGGCAAGGCGCTCACCGGTGATCTGGGGACGTCGTACCAGTTCAACGCGCCCGTGCTCGACAAGATCACGGAGGCGTTGCCGAACACGCTGCTGCTCACCGGTACCGCCTTCGTGCTGTACACGGTGCTCGGCGTCGTCCTCGGCACCCGGTCGGCGTGGCGGCACGGGCGGTTCGGGGACCGGTTCCACACCGGGCTGGCACTGGTCCTCTACTCCCTGCCGTCGTTCTGGCTGGGACTGCTGCTGATCGTCACGCTGTCGGTGGGCATCGGCCCGCTGCCCGGGCTGTTCCCGACCGGTGGCATGGAGTCGGGCGGCGAGGAGGGCTTCGCGTACGTCGTGGACGTGGCGCACCACCTCGTGCTGCCGGTGGTGACGCTGGTGGCCGTGGAGTACGGGCAGACCCTGCTGGTGACCCGGTCGGCGCTGCTGGACGAGATGGGCAGCGACTACCTGACCACCGCGCGGGCCAAGGGGCTGCGCGACGACCTGGTACGGCGTCGGCACGCGGTGCCCAACGCGCTGCTGCCGACCGTGACACTGATCTTCATCAACCTCGGACGGACGGTGGCCGGTGTGATCCTGGTGGAGACGGTCTTCTCCTGGCCGGGCCTCGGCGGGCTGTTCTACCAGGCGCTGAGCGTGCCCGATCTGCCGTTGGTGCAGGGGCTGTTCTTCGTGTTCGCCGCCGCGGTCATCGTGATGAACACGCTCGCCGATCTGCTCTATCCGCTGTTCGATCCCCGGGTGGGCCGATGACGACCGGGAAGGGGCGGGCCACACGCCCCCGCGCCCTGGCGTGGCAGCGGCGCCGGACCTCGGCGGCGCGTTTCTGGCGGCGGTACCGCACGCACCGGGCCGGCGTCCTCGGTCTGGTCACGCTCACGCTGTTCGTGCTGCTCGCCCTGGCCGCTCCGCTGATCGTCGGCTCCGACGTGGACGACGTGACCGACGCGCCGGGCAGCCCGCTGGAGCGCCCGAGCGGTGAACTGCCCCTCGGGGCGGACCGGTTCGGGCGGAACCTGCTCGGCCTGGTGATCTGGGGCGCACGGGTGTCACTGCTGGTGGGGCTGCTCGCGGCGGTGCTGTCGGTGGTGATCGGCATGGTGATCGGGGTGACGGCGGGGCACTTCAGGGGCTGGTACGCCACCGTGGTGATGCGGATCACCGACTGGTTCCTGGTGATGCCGACCCTGGTGCTGGCGATCGCGCTGGCCACGGTGATGTCCCGCTCGTTGCTGACCGTCGTCGTGGCGATCGGGGTGACGACCTGGCCGACGACGGCCCGGCTGGTGCGGGCGCAGACGCTGGCGGTGGAGGCCCGGCCGTACATCGAGCGGGCGCGGGCGCTCGGCGGCGGGCACTGGCACGTCATGTCCCGGCACGTGCTGCCCAATGTGATGCCGCTGGTGCTGGCGCAGACGACGCTGATCATCTCCTCGGCGATCCTGGCGGAGGCGACACTGGCCTTCCTCGGGCTCGGCGATCCGACGGTGGTGTCGTGGGGCGGACTGCTCCAGGACGCCCGGGAGGCGGGTGCGGTCAGCGCCGGGCACTGGTGGTACCTGGTACCGCCGGGCATCGCCATCGCCGTGGTGGCGCTGGCGTTCACGCTGTGCGGACGGGCCGTGGAGTCCGTCCTCAACCCCAGGCTGGGGGTGTCCCGTTGAGCCTGCTCGACGTCAGGGGGCTGACGGTCACGTACGCGGACGGGGCGGCCGCCGTGCGCGGGGTGGACCTGCGGCTGGAGACGGGCCGCACGCTGGGGATCGCCGGGGAGTCGGGCTGCGGCAAGTCCACCCTGGCGCTGGCACTGCTGCGGCTGCTGCCGGCCGGGACCCGGGTGGACGGCGAGGTCCTGCTGGACGGCGAGGACGTGCTGACCATGAGGTGGGGACGGGTCCGGGCGGTCCGGTGGGCCGGGGCGTCCATCGTGTTCCAGGGGGCGATGCACTCCCTCAACCCCGTGCGGCGCATCGGTGACCAGATCGCCGAGCCGGTCCTGCTGCACCGGCGGGCGACCCCGGCCGGGGCGCGGAAGAGGACCGGGGAACTGCTGGAGCAGGTCGGTCTTCCGGCCGCCCGCGCGGCCGCCTACCCGCACGAACTCTCCGGCGGCCAGCGGCAGCGCGTCATGATCGCCATGGCGCTGGCCTGCGATCCGCGGCTGATCATCGCCGACGAGCCGACGACCGCGCTGGACGTGATGATCCAGGCACAGATCCTGCGGCTGATCGAGCACCTGGTCGCGGACCAGGACGTCGGGCTGATCATGATCAGCCACGATCTGGCGGTGCTCGCCGGCACCTGCGACCGGCTCGCGGTGATGTACGCGGGCCGGGTGGTCGAGGAGGGTCCGGCGGGTGAGGTGTACGAGGCCGCCCGCCATCCCTACGCCCAGGCGCTGTCGGCCGCGTTCCCGCGCGTCGGGGATCCGGCGTCGCGCTTCGCACCGCGTGGTCTGCCGGGTGATCCGCCGGATCCGGCGGCGCTGCCGTCGGGCTGCACGTTCCACCCGCGGTGCCCGGTGGCACTGGACGCCTGTGCCACGGAGGACCAACCGCTCCGGAGCGCGGGCCCGGACCGGCGGGCGGCGTGCGTGCGGGTCACCGCGCAGGACACGGCGCCCGACGCGTCGGGTCCCCGCCCCGGTACGGCGACCGGCGACCCGGACGCCACGGAGGAAACGAGGCCCGGCACCCCATGAACCCTTCCGTCTCCCCCCTCCTCAGCGCCCAGGGCGTGCGCGTCGCCTTCCCGGGCCGGCCCGGCGCCCCCGGCGCCCGGGCCGTGGACGGTGTCCACCTGGACATCCGTCCCGGTGAGATCGTCGCCCTGGTCGGCGAGTCGGGCTGCGGCAAGACGACACTGGCCCGCGCCCTGCTGGGCCTGGTCGAACCGACCGCGGGCCGGGTCGTCTTCGACGGACGGCCGCTGGAGTACTCCGGCCGCTCCCTGAAGGCGCACCGCAGGCGCGTGCAGCTGGTGCTGCAGGACCCGAGCGGCTCGCTCAACCCGCGGCACACGGTGTACGACGCGGTGGCCGAGGGACTGCGCATCCACGGTCACGGCGGTGACGAGCGCGCCCTGGTCGCCGACGCCCTGTCCCGGGCCGGGCTGCGCCCGCCGGAGCGCTTCTTCCTGCGCCATCCGCACGAGCTGTCCGGCGGTCAGCGGCAGCGCGTGGTGATCGCGGGCGCGCTGGTGCTGGAACCCGAACTCCTCGTCGCCGACGAGCCGGTGGCCTCCCTCGACGCGTCCGTACGCGGGGAGATCCTGGCCCTGCTGCTGCGGTTGCGCGCCGAGCTGGGCCTGTCCGCGCTGGTGGTCACGCACGATCTGGGGCTGGCCTGGAACATCGCCGACCGGGTCGCGGTGATGTACCTGGGCCGGATCGTGGAGACCGGGCCGGTGGAGCAGGTCCTGACGGCGCCCCGGCACCCGTACACCCGGGCCCTGCTGTCGGTCCTCCCCGAGGCACCGGGCGAGCCGGTGGTCCTCACGGGCGAGCCCCCGGACCCGTCCCGCGTCCCGTCCGGCTGCCGGTTCCACGTCCGCTGCCAGATCCTGGCGGGCGGCGAGGCGGACCGGGCGGGGGTGGCGGAGGCGTGCCGGGGCCGGGACCCGGGGATCCTCGACGGGGACGGTGCGGCCCGGGTGGCGTGCCACTGGGCGCGCGCCGGGAAGAGCTGACGGGCCGTCGTCACGTTTTCGCCTGCCCGGCGGAGGTACGCCGACGGGGCCTACGGCTTCCCGGCCGCGGCCACGAGCTGCCTGCAGCGCTCGACGTCCTCGGCCATCTGCTCCAGCAGCGCCTCGAGCGTGTCGAACCTCGCCTGGCCGCGCACGAAGGCCAGGAAGTCGACGGCGACGTGGAGGCCGTACAGGTCGAGGCCCACGCGGTCGATGGCGTACGCCTCGACGGTGCGCTCGGTGCCGTCGAACTGGGGGTTGGTGCCGACGGAGATCGCGGCCGGCATGGCCTCGCCCTGGGCGTGCAGCCAGCCGGCGTAGACACCGTCGGCGGGGATCGCGGTGTGCGGGAGCGTCTCGACGTTGGCGGTGGGGAAACCCAGGTCGCGGCCGCGCTGGGCGCCCCGGACGACGACGCCCTCCACCCGGTGCGGGCGGCCCAGGATCTCGGCGGCGCCCCCGACCTCGCCCTCGGCGACCAGGCGGCGGGTGAGCGTGGAGGAGAACGGCTCGCCGCCGCCCGCCTCACCGCTCACGTACAGGTCGACGACCTCGACGTCGAAGTCGTAGACCTCGCCCTGCTCGGCGAGGAACTCCACGTTGCCCGCGGCCCGGTGGCCGAAGCGGAAGTTGGGGCCCTCGACGACCGCCCTGGCGTGCAGCTTGTCGACCAGGACCTTGACCACGAAGTCGGCGGCGGACAGCTTCGAGAACTCGGTGGTGAAGGGGAGGATCAGGACCGCGTCGACGCCCAGCTCGGCCATGAGTTCGGCGCGCCGGTGGTGCGGGGCGAGCAGCGGGGGGTGGCTGCCGGGGCGGACGACCTCGCTGGGGTGCGGGTCGAAGGTGACGACGACGGCGGGGACGCCGAGGTCCCGGGCACGGTCCACGGCATGCCGGATGATCAGCTGATGCCCCCGGTGGACTCCGTCGTAGGAGCCGATGGTGACGACGCTGCGCCCCCAGTCCTGGGGGATGTCCTCCAAGCCACGCCAGCGCTGCACTGTGCCTGCTCCTTGTCGAAACCTTGTCGAACGGACCGGATCCGTGGACTTCTCCGCGCAGGTCTAAGGGTGCCATGCCGCGTGCCGGGGGCTCGCATCGGCATGGGGGCTGTGTGACGGGGCGCACGCGCCGGCCGGGGTCAGACGGGGGCTCCCGCGCCGGCCGGGTCCCCGATCGTCCGGCGGGTGGCGGGTCCGATGAGCGCGGCCCACTCGCGCGGGGCGTCCGTCAGCCAGCCGGCCACGGCGGCGGCGAAGCCCGGCACGTGGCGGCCCAGGTCGGCCAGGCAGCGGTCGAAGCGGGCGGCACCCTCCGCGGTGCGCGCGAGGAGCAGCCCGGTGCGGTGGACGAGGACGCGCGGTTCGGGGCCGGTGTTCCGGGCCGCGGCGCGCAGCACCGCCTCCAGGACGGCGGGGTCGGACTCGCGGGCGAGCAGGGTGTCCAGCAGCTCGCGGCGCAACGGGCGGGAGGCGGGTGTCCCGGGGCCGGCGAGGATGCCGGCGAGGGCCAGCCGGAGGGGTGGCGGGCCGCCGTCGAGCAGGCCGGTGAGCAGGCTCCTCAGCACGGCACGGGCGGCCGGACCCCGCTCCAGCCGCCCGTCGGCGTACGCGGCCACGTCTCCGGCCAGCTCCGGGCGCCGCTGCACCGCCTCCCGCACGAGCGCGGCCACCGGACGGGCCAGGGCGGGCGGGGCGGCGTCGGCGAGGGCACGGAACACCTCGCCCGCGCCGGCCCCGTCGAGCCCGGCCCGGAAGGCGTCGAGGACGGGCCCCGGGTGGGTGTCGAGGGCGGGGGTGAGCGCGCTCGGCGGGAGGTGGGGGGCGCCGGCCGCGAAGTGCTCCAGGGCCCGCGGGAGGTGGCGGTCCCTGCTGTCCGGGTCGCGGACCAGCAGGGCGAGGGCGCCGCCGTGCAGCCCGCGGTCGGCGGTGCGGACGAGGACGGCGAGCGCGGCGTACCTCAGCAGGGTGCGGTCGGTGTCGTCACGCGCGTACGGTGCGACCCGCAGCCCGTGGGCGATCGCCGCGGCCCGGCGGGCGGGCCGTTCGTCCTTCGCCCACCGGTCGACGGCCCTGCAGATCGCCGCGGGCTCCTCCTCCGCCAGCGCGGCGAGCAGTTGGCCGGCCCGCCGGTGCCCGCTGTCGGCGAGCGCCTCCGTCAGCGCGTCCGGGGCGGCGTGCCGGTGGGTGTGCAGCAGCGCCTGCGCGGCGGTCGCCACGGTCGCGTGCGGGGTGGCGGGCAGCGGCCGCTCGTCCTCGAACCAGCGGATCAGGTACGGGAGGACGGCGACGGGGTCGGCGGCGAGCAGCCGGGCGGCGGCGTCGAGGAAGCGGGGCTCGTCCTCGCACGGGGGGCCGTCGGCGTGGACGAGCCGGCGCAGCAGTGCGCACCGTGTCCCCGACGGCAGCCGGAGAGCGTCCCAGAAGGCGGGCCCCAGCTCCGGCGGCACGTCCCGCCGCTGCTCCCGCCAGGCCACGAGACGGTCGGCCAGCAGCCGCAGCACGTCCGTGTACGGCGTCGCGTCGGCCACCCGCGCGAGGGTTCCGCCGAGCAGCCGGGCGGCCCACCAGGAGCCGGGATCGGCGTCGAGGGCGTGCACCAGGTCCGTGAGCCGGGAGGAGAGCCGCCGGCTGTCGTACCGCCGTGCGAGGAACAGCAGGGCCTCGATGACGACACCGATGCGGTGGTGCGGGACGGGGGCGGTGGGAGGGGCGGCTTCGGGGACGGGGGCGGCCCGGTGGCGGGCCGGTGGGAGAGGGAGGCCGGCCGCGGACGGCGCCGGGCGTCCTGCGGCCGTCCCGGTCGGGAGGGGAGGGGCGTGGGCGGCCCGGTAGTCGGCGTCGGCGACGGCCCAGGGATCGGGACCGGCGACGGTCCAGGGGTCGAGGGCGACGGCGGGCGGAGCAGGACGGCCGGCCGCCGGACAGCGGGAGGGGGCCCTCGACGGCGTCCCGACCGCCGGGAGCGGCCCGGGCGGACCGCACGGCACGGCGCCCACCGGTCCCACCGGTCCGGCGCCCGGGCGCCGGAGGAGCGCCCTCCGCGGCACTCCCGCCACCGGTGGCGGGCCGGGAGCCGTCCTCGGCCGCGGGACGCGGGGGGCGGACGGCGCGGGCGGTGGCGGGGGCCGTGGCAGGAGCGGTGTGGACCAGGGCGTGCAGGGCGTCGTCCACGTCGAGGTGGGCGCCCTGGAGCCAGTCGGCCAGCTCCTGGTCCGCGAACCGGTAGCAGGCCGTCCCGGCCGGGACGAAGAGGCCCTCGGCGAGTACGGCCGAGGCCCAGCCGGTGCCGCCGCCGAGCCGGCCGGGGGCGGGCCCCGGGGGGAACACCGCGTCGAACGCCTTCCGGTCCAGCCCGCCGTGACCGGTGCCGAGGCTGCGCCGGGCGGCCTCGTGCACCCGTCCGGCGACCCTGGCGGCGAGCCGGCGCACGGCGGTGCCGCGCGTCCCGTTCCCGTCGGCGAGGCGGACGGCGATCCGCAGGCACGTCAGGGCCAGGTGGGCCGAGAAGACGTCGTCCCGGTCGACGGGGACCTCGGCGGTGGTGTCGGGGAGGGCGGCCCGGACCTCCGCGAGCATCCGCAGGGTCAGGGGGTGGCGGGCGTCGGCGTCGGCCACCGCGCCCTCGGGGACGCCGTGGCGGACCCGCGCCTCCCGGGCCTCCTCGGCGGTGAGGTCGCCGAGGGGCACGCGGACGGAGGGGGCGTCGGGGCGCGGCCGCCCCTGCGGGAACCCCGCCTCCTCCCAGTACTCGGCCCGGCACGCCACCACCAGCCGGGCTCCCGTCGCCCGCAGCCACCGCACGGTCCCGGCGGCCCACTCGGCCGGCCCGGGGAGCGCGGCCTCCTCGGGATCGTCGAGGAGCAGCAGCAGGGGGTGGCCGGCCGTGCGGGCGAACCGGGCCAGGCGCTCCGGGCCCACGTCGCCGAGGGCGTCCGGGGCGGCCGGGAACGGAGCGCGGGAGGCCCCGACGACGACGGCGGCCCGCTCCAGTGCCCGGCGGGCGGCGTCCGCGACCGATCCGTCGCCCTCGGCCAGATCGGCACCGCGCAGCCGGAGCGTGGGCCGGCCCGCGCGGTGCCGGCGGGCGGCGAGCGCCGCGAGCTGCGTCGTACGACCGCTGCCGGGGGGTCCGACCAGGCCCAGCACGGCGGCCTCGCCCCGCTCGAAGGCGGCGAGCGCCGCGCGTACGGCGGGCCGGTCGACGGGTTCCACGGCTCCGGCCGGCCCGTCCCCTCCGGCCGCGGCGGCCGTGAGCTCCACCAGCCCGGCGAGGTTGAGATCGGCTCCGTGGGCCGGGACCGTCGCCGCGTTCACGGCGAGCAGCTCGGCGAGCGGGCCCCCGGCGGAGGCCGGCGCGGGCAGGGGTACGGCGAAGCTCCCGTCGCGGCCGGCCGGGCGCAGCGCGGTGCCGAGGACGCCGAGCACGGTGCCCGTGACGGCGTCGAGCACCGGGCCGCCGGCGCCGCCGCCGCCCAGCCGCAGCGCGTCCCGGCCCGCGGTGCCGACCGCCAGTTCCAGGGCATGGTCGAGGAGGTACGCGCGGTCGGTGGTGGTGTAGGTCACGGCGTCCGCGCCCAGCACGCGCGCCTCGCGCCAGCCTCCGGCGGCGATCCGCACGTAGGTGCCGGGCCGGACGTCGCGCCGCGTGGTGACCGGCAGCGGTGCCACGCCGAGTCCTTCGCCGCGGACGAGGGCCAGGCCGAGCGCGGGCAGCGGGGTCACCGCCTCCGCGGTCACCACGCACCGGCGGCCGGCCGCCGCGTGCAGCACGAGCCGTGGCAGCCCGTCGACCGCCTCGTGGCTGGTGATCACCGTGCCGTGGCGATCGGCCACGAAGCCGGTGCCGCGCGGCCGGCCGGCGAGGTCGTGCAGCCGGACCAGGACCTCGGACGGGTCCGGGGCGTCGTCCGGGGTCTCCCGCTCATGGCGGGGTCGGTAGGGGGACGGCATCGTCGAAGCCTCCCGTCGCGCATCCGTGCCCTCGGCTGCGACAGTAGGGCCGGGATGATCAGCGGGACAGATCCGTCGGTGAACGCGCCCCCTTCCGCTCCCCCGCTTCACTCCGAGCGCCCGCGCGTACGGGTGAACAGGCGGGGGTGGATGGATACACCCTGGGGTGGGGGAACCGAGGGGGACCGTGGAGCGGCGTCACGTCCATCCCGTGACGCCGCTCCACGGGCGGATCCCCCGGAGCGTCAGCCGAAGACGGCCAGGCTCCTGGCCTTGCCCCGCTGGTCCTCGACCAGCGCCAGGAACCGGTTCTCGGGGCCGAACACGGCCACGGCTCCGGAGCCGGCGTACTCCTCGGGCATCTCCAGGCGCACCCC
This sequence comes from Streptomyces sp. NPDC126497, assembly GCF_040302425.1. Taxonomy (NCBI): domain Bacteria; kingdom Bacillati; phylum Actinomycetota; class Actinomycetes; order Kitasatosporales; family Streptomycetaceae; genus Streptomyces; species Streptomyces sp. NPDC126497. The sequence continues at coordinate 4,181 of NZ_JBEORT010000079.1, read as the reverse complement.
GTTGGTGAGCAGCCTGGCCCGCCGGCCGTCGACGTCCCAGCGCGGGAACGCGGCCGTGGCGGCCTCGGCGATCGGCATCACCGTCAGCTCCTGCTGGTGCTGGTCCAGGGTCTTCGCGGAGTCCAGCTTGTACGGACCGACGCGGGTGCGGCGCAGCGCGGTGAGGTGTCCGCCGACGCCCAGGCCGGCGCCCAGGTCGCGGGCGAGGGCGCGGATGTAGGTGCCGGAGGAGCAGACGACCGACACCACCAGGTCGAGCACCGGGGTGCCGTCCTCGGCGACCGCCTCCCGGACGTCGTACACGGAGAACGAGGAGACGGTGACCGGCCGGGCGGGGATCTCGAACTCCTCGCCCTCCCGGGCCCGCTTGTAGGAGCGCACCCCGTTGATCTTGATGGCGCTGACCTTGGACGGCACCTGCATGATGTCGCCGGTCAGCGCGGCGACACCGGCGTCGACGGCCTCGCGGGTGACCGCGGAGGCGTCGGTGGAGGAGGTGATCTCCCCCTCGGCGTCGTCGGTGAGGGTGTTCTGCCCGAGCCGGATGGTGCCGAGGTACTCCTTCTCGGTCAGCGCGAGGTGGCCGAGGAGTTTGGTCGCCCTCTCGACGCCGAGGACGAGGACGCCCGTCGCCATCGGGTCGAGGGTGCCGGCGTGGCCGACGCGCCGGGTGCGGGCGATGCCGCGCATCTTGGCGACCACGTCGTGCGAAGTGAAGCCCGACGGCTTGTCGACGATGACAAGGCCGTCGGGCGTGGTGTGCTTCCGGTTCATTCGGCGGTGTCGTCCGTCTCGTCGTCGTCCGGCTTGCGGTACGGGTCGGCATCGCCGGCGTACGTGGCGCCCGCTGATACCTCGCGCACCTTCGCGTCGGACTGGCGCGCCTTGTCGAGGAGGTCCTCGATGGTGCGCGCCGTGTCCGGGAGCGCGTCCATGACGAAGGTCAGGGTCGGGGTGAACTTCACGCCCGCCGCCCGGCCCACCTCGGAGCGCAGGACGCCCTTGGCGCTCTCCAGGCCCGCCGCGGCGGCCTTGCGCTCCTCGTCGTCCCCGTACACCGTGTAGAAGACGGTCGCCTCCCTGAGGTCACCCGTGACCCGGGTGTCCGTGATGGTGACGTGCGAGCCGAGCCGCGGGTCCTTGATCCCGCGCTGCAGCTTCTGGGCCACCACCTCTCGGATGAGGTCCGCCAGCCTTTTCGCCCGCGCGTTGTCGGCCACTGGTCCGTCTCCCGTTCTTTCCTGTCTGCGTGTCTCTGGGCTGTGGTCGTCAGTCGTCTTCGCCGTGGAAGCGCCGCCTGACGGACAGCAGCTCCACCTCCGGGCGTCCGGCGACCAGCCGCTCGCAGCGGTCCAGTACGTCGGTCAGGTGCCCCGCGTCGCCGGACACCACGGCCAGGCCGATGACGGCCCGGCGATGGAGGTCCATGTGATCCACCTCGGCCGCGCTCACCGCGTACTTGCGCTGGAGCTCGGCGACGATCGGGCGGACGACGGAGCGCTTCTCCTTCAGCGAATGTACGTCGCCGAGGAGGAGGTCGAAGGACAGCGTCCCCACATACATGTGTGCAACCGGTTCACCCGCCGGCACGGGATCGGTGGCCCCGCCGTCCGTGGTGGGCGGGGACATCAGAACCGTACCCCGAAGGGGAGGGGGTGATCGACGGATATTGCGTCCGCCGACCGCGCCGCGGCGCCCCGCGCACACACGCGCCGGCCGGCGGGACCCGGGTGGGTCCCGCCGGCCGGTGTGCACCGGGGGGTGTTACGCCCGCGGCTTCTCGCGCATCTCGTACGTCGCGATGACGTCGTCGACCTTGATGTCGTTGAAGTTTCCGAGGTTGATACCGCCCTCGTAGCCTTCGCGGATCTCGGTGACGTCGTCCTTGAAGCGACGCAGACCCTCGATGTTGAGGTTCTCCGCGACGACCTTGCCGTCGCGCAGCAGGCGCGCCTTGGTGTTGCGCCTGACCTCGCCGGAGCGGATGAGCACACCCGCGATGTTGCCCAGCTTGGACGAGCGGAAGACCTCGCGGATCTCCGCCGTGCCGAGCTCGACCTCTTCGTACTCCGGCTTGAGCATGCCCTTGAGGGCCGCCTCGATCTCCTCGATCGCCTGGTAGATGACCGAGTAGTACCGGACGTCCACGCCCTCGCGCTCGGCCATCTGCGCGGCACGCCCGGCGGCACGCACGTTGAAGCCGATCACGATGGCGTCGGAGCCCATCGCCAGGTCGATGTCGGACTCCGTGACCGCACCGACGCCGCGGTGCAGGACGCGGATGTCGACCTCTTCGCCGACGTCCAGCTGGAGCAGCGAGGACTCGAGCGCCTCGACGGAACCGGAAGCGTCACCCTTGATGATCAGGTTCAGCTGCTGGATCTCGCCGGCCTTGAGCACCTTGTCCAGGTCCTCCAGGGACACGCGGCGCGTGCGCTTGGCGAACGCGGCGTTGCGCTCGCGGGCGGCGCGCTTCTCGGCGATCTGACGGGCCGTACGGTCCTCGTCCACGACGATGAAGTTGTCGCCCGCACCCGGGACGTTGGTCAGGCCCAGGACCTGGACCGGCGTCGACGGGCCCGCCTCGGCGACGTTGTTGCCGTTGTCGTCGAGCATGGCGCGCACGCGGCCGTAGGCGTCGCCCACCACCATCGTGTCGCCGACCCGCAGCGTGCCCCGCTGGACGAGGACGGTCGCCACGGCACCGCGGCCGCGGTCGAGCCGGGACTCGATCGAGATGCCCTGCGCGTCCTGCGTGGGGTTGGCCCGCAGGTCGAGCGAGGCGTCCGCGGTGAGGATGACGGCCTCGAGGAGGCTGTCGATGTGCAGACCCTGCTTGGCGGAGATGTCGACGAACATGGTGTCGCCGCCGTACTCCTCGGCCACCAGGCCGTACTCGGTCAGCTGACCGCGCACCTTGGTCGGGTCCGCGCCCTCGACGTCGATCTTGTTGACCGCGACGACGATCGGGACGTCGGCCGCCTTGGCGTGGTTGAGCGCCTCGACCGTCTGCGGCATGACGCCGTCGTTGGCCGCGACGACCAGGATCGCGATGTCGGTCGAGCGCGCACCGCGGGCACGCATGGCGGTGAACGCCTCGTGACCCGGGGTGTCGATGAAGGTGATCTTGCGCTCTTCTTCGTTGACCTCGGTCGCGACCTGGTAGGCACCGATGTGCTGGGTGATGCCGCCGGCCTCGCCCGCGATGACGTTCGTCTTGCGGATGGCGTCGAGGAGGCGGGTCTTTCCGTGGTCGACGTGACCCATGACGGTGACGACCGGCGGACGGACCACCAGGTCCTCCTCGTCGCCCTCGTCCTCGCCGAACTCCAGGTCGAAGGACTCGAGCAGCTCGCGGTCCTCCTCCTCCGGGCTGACGATCTGAACGGTGTAGTTCATCTCGTCCGCGAGGAGCTGGAGCGTCTCGTCGGAGACGGACTGGGTCGCGGTGACCATCTCGCCGAGGTTCATCATGACCGCGACGAGCGACGCCGGGTTGGCGTTGATCTTCTCCGCGAAGTCGGTGAGCGAGGCACCGCGCGACAGGCGAATGGCCTCGCCGTTGCCGCGGGGCAGCATCACGCCGCCGACCGACGGGGCCTGCATGGCCTCGTACTCCTGGCGCCTCTGCCGCTTCGACTTGCGGCCGCGACGCGCGGGACCGCCGGGACGGCCGAAGGCGCCCTGCGTGCCACCACGGCCACCGGGGCCGCCGGGACGGCCGCCGAAGCCGGGACGGCCGCCGCCGCCACCGAAGCCGCCGCCACCACCGGGACGACCGGCGAAACCGCCGCCGCCACCGGGACGACCGGCACCGCCGCCACCACCGGGACGACCGGCGAAACCGCCGCCGCCACCGGGACGACCGGCACCGCCGGGACGGCCCGCACCGCCCGGACCACGGCCGCCGGGGCCGCCACCGGGACGCGGACCCGCAGCGGGACGCTGCGGCATCATGCCGGGGTTGGGACGCGGACCGCCGGGACGGGGACCGCCCTGCGGACGGGGCATCGAGCCCGGGGTCGGGCGCTGCCCGCCCGGAGCCTGCGGACGCGGACCGCCGCCCTGGCCACCGGGGGCCTGCGGACGGGGACCGGCACCGCCGGCACCACCGGGACCGCCCGGGCCGGGACGCGCGCCCTGCGGGCGCGGAGCCTGCGGACGGGCCATGCCGGTCGAGC
>NZ_JBEORT010000078.1:0-31912 GCF_040302425.1 Streptomyces sp. NPDC126497 | reverse complement strand
GTCCCCGCGGGCGGCGGGCCGTCCCGCGACGGCCGCCGGAACGGGCCCCGTGCCGGACGGCGGACCCGCCGGGCACGAGGAACGGGCACGGGTCCCGGGCGGTGCGCTCGCCCGGGTCCGTGCCCTGTCCGGCGCCCGGCGGGGAAGGATCACCCTCGCGTTGCTGCTCGGCACCCTCGCCCTGGGCAGCGCCGTCGGGCTCATGGCGACGTCCGGGTGGCTCATCTCCCGGGCCTCGCAGCAGCCGCCCGTGCTGTATCTGATGGTGGCCGTCACGGCGACCCGTGCCTTCGGTATCGGCCGGGCGGTGTTCCGCTACGCCGAGCGGCTCGTCGCGCACGACGCCGTCCTGCGCATGCTGGCCGACACCCGCGTCGCGGTGTACCGGCGCCTCGAGCGGCTGGCACCCGCCGGACTGCGCGGCGCCCACCGGGGCGACCTGCTCTCCCGGCTGGTCTCCGACGTGGACGCCCTCCAGGACTACTGGCTGCGCTGGCTGCTGCCGGCCGGCGCGGCCGTCGTGGTCTCCGCCCTGTCCGTCGGCTTCACCGCCTGGCTGCTGCCCGAGGCGGGCGCCGTGCTCGCGGCCGGACTGCTCGCGGCGGGCGCCGGTGTGCCCCTGCTCACCGGTGCCGTGGCCCGTCGTGCGGAGCGCAGGCTGGCACCGGCGCGGGGCGTCCTCGCGACCCGGGTGACCGACCTGCTCACCGGCACCGCCGAGCTGACCGTCTCCGGCGCCCTGTCCGCGCGGACCGCCGAGGCGCGCCGGGCCGACGGCACGCTCACCCGGATCGCCTCGCGCGCCGCCACCGCCACCGCGCTCGGCGACGGGCTCACGGCGTTGGTCTGCGGGCTGACCGTCGCGGCCGCCGCGCTCGTCGGCGTGGGGGCCGTGGCCACCGGCCGGCTGGACGGTGTGGCCCTCGCCGTCGTCGTCCTCACTCCGCTGGCCGCCTTCGAGGCCGTCCTCGGGATGCCGCTCGCCGTGCAGTACCGGCAGAGGGTGCGCCGCAGCGCCGAGCGCGTCCACGAGGTCCTGGACGCCCCGGTCCCCGTACGGGAGCCGGAGGCGCCCCGGCGGGCGCCCGCCTCGCCGTTCCCGCTCGTGGTCGAGGGGCTGGCCGCCCGGCACCCCGGACAGGACCGGGACGCGCTCGCCGGGGTGGACCTGACGCTGGAGAAGGGGCGCCGCATCGCGGTGGTGGGCCCGTCCGGCTCCGGGAAGACGACGCTCGCCCAGTCCCTGCTGCGGTTCCTGGACCCCGGCGCGGGCTCCTACACCCTGGCCGGCGTGGACGCCTGCGCCCTGGCCGGCGACGACGTACGGCGACTGGTCGGACTGTGCGCCCAGGACGCCCACCTCTTCAACAGCTCGGTACGGGAGAACCTGCTGCTCGCCAGGAAGGACGCGACCGAGGACGACCTGCGCGACGCGCTCGCCCGGGTCCGGCTGCTGGAGTGGGCCGACGGTCTGCCCGAGGGGCTCGACACGTTCGTCGGTGAGCACGGGGCGCGGCTGTCCGGTGGACAGCGGCAGCGGCTGGCGCTCGCCCGCGCCCTGCTCGCGGACTTCCCCGTACTGGTGCTGGACGAACCCGCCGAACACCTCGACCTGCCGACCGCGGACGCGCTCACCGCCGACCTGCTGGCCGCGACCGAGGGCCGCACGACGCTGCTCATCACCCACCGGCTGGCCGGTCTGGAGGCGGTGGACGAGGTCGTCGTGCTGGACGGGGGACGGGTGGTGCAGCGCGGACCGTACGCCGAACTCGTGGCGGCGGCCGGTCCGTTGCGGTCGATGGCGCGCCGGGAGGAGCGGGCGGGCCTCCTGGTGGCGGCGGGCTAGACCGGTGGGGTTCCGGCGTGCGACGGGGTGCCGGGTCCGGGGGCCCGGTGCGTGACGAGGCGTCAAGCCTGGAAGGGGAGACCGCTGTTCGGCGGTATCGCTGGTCCGTCCGGGGCCAGTGGTCCCCCATGTGTACGACGTGAACAGGACCGTGCGCCGGGGTGGGGGCCAGGATCGCAGTCATGCGCTTCACCCGCCGCCATCCGCTGCTCGTCGCCGTGACGCTGTGCGCGCTCGCCGTGCTCGCCGCCCGGCCCACCGAGGGAGACGGCGTCCCCGGCCACGACCCCGTGTCCGGCGTCGGCGCGGAGGTGGCGCGGCTGTACGAGGAAGCGGCGGCGGCGACGGAGCGGTACGAGGCCGGCCGGCGCGAGGCCGAGGAACAGCGGGCCAGGGCGCAGCGGCTGGAGGAACGGCTCGACCGCGAGCGGCGGGACCTGGCCGGGCTGCACGAGGACCTGGGGCGGATCGCGAGCTCCCAGTACCGGGACGGCGGTGGGCTGCCGCTCACCGCGCACCTGCTCCTCGCCGACGACCCGGAGCAGATGATGCGCGGTCAGCGTGTGGTCCGGCAGGCGGAGGCGTCGCTCGACAAGGCGATCGGCCTCAGTGAGCGGGCCGAGGCCCGGCTCGCCCGTGACGAGGCGAAGGCCGCGGCGGCGTGGAAGAGGCTGGAGAAGCGGAACACGGAACTCGCCGTCCTGCGGCGGGACATCGAGGCGAAGCTCGAAGCCGCGCGCTGGAAGCTCCAGGGCCAGGCGGACGCCTCCGTCGCGGCCGGGGCCTGCCGCGGAGCGGTCCGCCTCGGCCAGCCCCGGACGCGGTTCACCACCCGCTGGGTGGCGCCGGTGGAGACGTACGAGCTGTCCGCCTCCTACGGCCGCGGCGGCGCGCGGTGGGCGAACCGGCACACCGGGCAGGACTTCGCGGTGCCGATCGGCACACCGGTGCGGGCCGTGGGCGCCGGGACGGTGGTGAAGGTGTCCTGCGGGGGCGCCTTCGGCATCGAGGTCGTGCTCCGGCACGTGGACGGCTACTACACCCAGTACGCCCATCTCGCCGCCGTCGCCGTCGACCAGGGGGAGCGGGTGACGCCCGGGCAGTGGATCGGCCAGTCCGGCACCAGCGGCAACTCCACCGGACCGCATCTGCACTTCGAGGTGAGGGTCACGCCGGAGATGGGGTCGGCGGTGGACCCCGTGCCGTGGCTGGCGCGGCGCGGCGTGCCGCTCTGAGCGGCTACGGCCGTGCGTCCAGCAGCCGCTCGATCACCACGGCCACCCCGTCGTCGTTGTTGGCGACCGTACGGCCCGAGGCGGCGGCTATCACGTCCGGGTGGGCGTTGCCCATCGCGTAGGAACGACCGGCCCAGGTCAGCATCTCGACGTCGTTCGGCATGTCGCCGAAGGCGACGACCTCCTCGTGCGAGATGCCGCGCTCGGCGCAGCACAGGGCGAGCGTGCTGGCCTTGGACACCTCGGGTCCGCTGATCTCCAGCAGGGCGCTGGGGCTGGAGCGGGTGACGTTGGCACGGCCGCCGATGGCGAGCCGGGCCAGGGTGAGGAAGGCGTCGGGGTCGAGCTCGGGGTGGTAGGCGAGGATCTTGAGCACCGGCTCGTCGGCGGTGCGGGAGTCCGGTGCCAGCAGCTCCTCGGCGGGGGCGAGCGTGTCCGGGACCTCCAGGTGCAGCTTCGGATACGTCGGCTCCTGGTGGAAGCCGAAGGTCTGCTCCACGGCGTACACCGTGCCGGGAGCGGCCTCGCGCAGCAGTCGCACGGCGTCCAGCGCGTTCTTCCGGGGCAGCTCGCGCACCTTCACGAAGCGGTGGGCGCCGGGGCCGCCGTGCAGGTCGACGACGGCCGCGCCGTTGCCGCAGATGGCGAGACCGTGGCCGTGGACGTGGTCGCTGACGACGTCCATCCAGCGGGCCGGTCGACCGGTGACGAAGAAGACCTCGACGCCCGCCTCCTCGGCGGCGGCGAGCGCGGCGACGGTGCGCGGGGACACCGACTTGTCGTCGCGCAGCAGGGTGCCGTCGAGGTCGGTGGCGATGAGCCGCGGTCGCGTGGCGGCTGCCTGGGTATCGGGCTGTCGGGTCGCTGAGGTCACCCGGCCATTGTCCCGCATATGCCCGCACGACCGTGCGGGACTCCGCACATTTGAGTGATGACCGCCCTCACCAGCGTTCTTCCCCGCGCCCTCGGGACGACCGGGGTCAGCGCAGCTGCGCCGGTGCCTCCATGGCGATCCGTTCGAAGACCTTCTGGTCCGCGGCGAAGTCGGAGTCCGGGATGGGCCAGTGGATCACGATCTCGGTGAACCCCAGCTCGGCGTGGCGGCCCGCGAAGTCGACGAAGGCGTCCAGGGACTCCAGCGGACGGTTCCGGTCCGGGGTGAACCCGGTGAGCAGGATCTTGTCCAGCCCGGTCACGTCCCGGCCGAGCTCGGCGCAGGCGTCGGCCAGCCTCTCCGCCTGGCCGCGAAGGGCCTGAACCGACTGCTCGGGCGTGCCCTCCTCGTACAGCCGGGGGTCGCCCGTGGTCACCCACGCCTGTCCGTGGCGGGCCGCGAGCCGCAGCCCGCGCGGCCCGGTGGCCGCCACGGCGAACGGCAGCCGGGGCCGCTGCACACAGCCCGGGATGGTGCGCGCCTCGTGCGCCGCGTAGAAGTCACCCTCGTACGACACCGAGTCCTCGGTGAGCAGCCGGTCGAGCAGGGGCACGAACTCGGCGAAGCGGTCGGCGCGCTCGCGGGGCGTCCAGGGCTCCTGGCCGAGCGCCGTGGCGTCGAAGCCGGTGCCGCCCGCGCCGATCCCGAGCGTGACGCGGCCGCCGGAGATGTCGTCGAGGGAGATGAGCTCCTTGGCGAGGGTCACCGGGTGCCGGAAGTTCGGCGAGGTCACCAGCGTGCCCAGCCGCATCCGGTCGGTCACGGCCGCGGCGGCGGTCAGGGTGGGAACGGCGCCGAACCAGGGGCCGTCCCGGAAGCTGCGCCAGGACAGGTGGTCGTAGGTGTACCCCGTGTGGAAGCCGAGTTCCTCGGCGCGCACCCACGCCGAGCGGCTGCCCTCGTGCCAGCGGCGGTACGGGAGGATCACGGTGCTCAGGCGCAGAGTCATGCCATCGAGCCTATGCGGAGAACCGTGTTTCACGTGAAACGATCACGCTGCCCGCACTCCGTCTCAGTGATGGGCCGGAAACCTCAGATACCGGCTCGGTACGGCCCGGGTCAGCCAGACGCCGTTGGCACTCCTGTGGAAGACATGACCGTCACGGTGCATGGCGGCCGCGTCCACGGACAGGACGGCCGGTCGGCCCCGACGGGCGCCGACGCGGGCCGCCGTCCCGCGGTCGGCGGAGAGGTGCACGTCGTGCCGGTTCATGGGCCGCAGCCCCTCGACGCGGATCGCCTCCAGGTTCCGGGCGACGGTGCCGTGGTACAGGTACGGGGGCGGGACGGCCGGTGGCAGGCCGAGGTCGACACCGATGCTGTGCCCCTGGCTGGCGCGGATCCGGGTGCCCTCGACGGCGAAGCGCCGCTTGTCGTTGGTGGCGACGACGTGGTCCAGCTCCTCCCGGGTGAACCGGAAGCCGTGTGCGGACGCCGCGGCGATCAGTGTGTCGATCTCGACCCAGCCGCCCCCGTCGAGCGTGAGCCCGATCCTCGCGGGCTGATGGCGCAGATGCCTGGCGAGGTACTTCGACACCTTCACGGTGCGCCTCTCATCCATCCGTCCAGACTGCCGGGAGAGACACGCATCACGCGATCGATTTAGCTCCGGAGGTTTGATCCACAGCCAAGTGTGGTTATCCACAGGAGAATTGGCGTTGACTGTGGACAACCGACGTTCCCTGAAGGGGTGTTGTCGGCCGGATGCCCCTCGCCCACCCTCAGATCGGCGGCTTCACCCGCGCGACCCTCCGCAGCACCCCCGGCACCCACCGCGACAGCGCGTAGGCCGTCCGCGCCTCCGGGGTGACCGGCACCACCGCCTCGTCGCGCACCACCGCCCGCAGGATCGCGGCGGCGACCTTCTCCGGCGGATAGTTCCGCAGCCCGTACAGCCGCGCCGTCCGCTTCCGCAGTCGCCGCTCCTCCTCCGCGTCCACGCCCGCGAAGCGCGCGGTGGAGGTGATGGGGGTGTTCACGAACCCGGGGCACACCGCCGTCACACCGATGTCCCGGTCCGCCAGCTCCGCCCGCAGGCACTCGCTCAGCATCAGCACCGCCGCCTTGGACGTGCTGTAGGCGGGCAGCGCCCTGGACGGCTGGAACGCCGCCGCCGAGGCGACGTTGACGATGTGGCCGCCCTGTCCGCGCTCGGCCATCCGCCGCCCGAAGAGCCGGCAGCCGTGGATCACCCCCCACAGATTGACGTCGAGGACCCTCCGCCAGTCCTCCGGGGCGGTGGCGAAGAAGGAGCCGCCCAGCCCGATGCCGGCATTGTTCACCAGCACGTCCACCACGCCGTGCTCGGTGGTGACCCGTTCGGCGAGCTTCTCCATGGCCTGCTCGTCGGCCACGTCCGCCGTCTCCGCCCAGGCCGCCGCCGCTCCGCGACCGCGGGCCTCCCCGGCGGTGCGGGCCGCGGCCTCGGCGTCCCGGTCGACCGCCAGCACGCGCGCGCCCGCCTCCGCGAACGCGAGCGCGGTCGCCCGCCCGATGCCGCTGCCCGCCCCCGTGACCAGGACCAGCCGCCCGCCGAAGCGGTCGGCGTACCGGCCCGGAGCCGGCGCCTTCGGCACGCCGTCCTCCACGGACACGACGAAGTCGGAGATCCACGTGGCCAGCAGGTCGGGGCGGCTGCGCGGGACCCAGTGCTTCGCCGGGAGCGTCCGCCGGGTCAGCCGCGGCACCCACTCCTCGAGATCGTCGTGGAGCCGCTCGGAGAGGAACACGTCCTTCAGGGGCGTGATCAGCTGCACGGGCGCGTGCGCGTGGGCATCGGCGCGCGGCTCGCGCAGCCGACGGCGGACGTTGTCCCGGTAGAGCCAGGTGCCGTGGGCCGCGTCCGACGGCAGGGACGGGGTCGGGTAGTCGTCGCCGGGCACCCTCTCGGCGCGCTCCAGCATCCGCGGCCAGGCCTTGCCGAGCGGCCCGCGCCAGGCCAGCTCCGGCAGCACGGGCGTGTGCAGCAGGTAGATGTACCAGGACCTGGTGCCCTGGCCCAGCACCTGGCCGATCCGGCGCGGGGTCGGCCGTCTCGTCCGCCGCCGGATCCAGTGCCCGAAGTGGTCGAGCGACGGCCCCGACATCGACGTGAAGGAGGCGATCCGCCCCGCCGTGCGCCCGACCGTGACGAACTCCCAGGACTGCACCGAGCCCCAGTCGTGCCCCACCAGGTGCACCGGCCGGTCCGGGCTGACCGCGTCGACGACGGCCAGGAAGTCGTCGGTCAGCTTCTCCAGGGTGAACCCGCCGCGCAGCGGACGCGGCGCCGTGGACCGGCCGTGGCCCCGGACGTCGTACGCCACGACGTGGAAACGCCCGGCGAGCCGGGACGCGACCTCGGACCACACCTCCTTGCTGTCCGGATAGCCGTGCACCAGGACGACCGTCGGCCGCCCGTGCTCGCCCAGCTCGGCCACGCACAGCTCGACCCCGCCCGTACGCACCCGGCGCTCCCGCGCCCCCGCCCACACCGTCCCCGACAAGCCGTCACCCCTCGCGGTCGTGGCTGCGCTCCGTGTCCGTCACGTGACACGAGCGAATCTCGCAGTCGTCCACAGCCCCGTCAAGAGCGGATCCCGGGGCTGTGGACGACCCCGGGGAAGGAGGTGCCCCTACGGGCCTCTACAACTCCAGACGGACCCAAGACGGCCCTCCGGTCTGACGACCGCGGTGGTACGGGTCACTACCGTCGGGGACGTGACTGTGATCGCGACCGAAAGCCTGAGCAAGCGGTTCCCCCGGGTGACCGCTCTTGACCGGCTCTCCGTGGACGTCGGGCCCGGTGTGACCGGACTCGTCGGAGCCAATGGAGCCGGCAAGTCCACACTGATCAAGATCCTGCTGGGTCTGTCCCCCGCCACCGAGGGCCGCGCCGAAGTACTCGGACTCGACGTCGCCACCGAGGGCGCCGCCATCCGCGAGCGGGTCGGCTACATGCCGGAGCACGACTGCCTGCCGCCGGACGTCTCGGCCACCGAGTTCGTCGTCCACATGGCGCGCATGTCCGGCCTGCCGCCCACCGCCGCACGGGAACGCACCGCGGACACCCTGCGCCACGTCGGCCTGTACGAGGAGCGCTACCGCCCCATCGGCGGCTACTCCACCGGCATGAAGCAGCGGGTGAAGCTCGCGCAGGCCCTGGTCCACGACCCCCAGCTGGTCTTCCTGGACGAGCCCACCAACGGCCTCGACCCGGTCGGCCGCGACGAGATGCTCGGCCTCATCCGCCGCATCCACACCGACTTCGGCATCTCGGTCCTGGTCACCTCCCACCTGCTGGGCGAACTGGAACGCACCTGCGACCACGTCGTGGTCGTCGACGGCGGCAAGCTGCTGCGCTCCAGCTCCACCACGGACTTCACCCAGACCACCACGACCCTCGCGATCGAGGTCACCGACACCGACGAGCACCCGGACGGCACCCGCGCGGTGCGCGACGCGCTCCGGGCGCGCGGAGTGACCGTCGAGGACGGCAGCGCACTGCCGGGCGCCGGACACGTCCTGCTGCTCACCGCGCGGGGCGAGGAGACGTACGACCTGGTCCGCGACGTCATCGCGGACCTCGGTCTCGGCCTGGTCCGCATGGAACAGCGCCGGCACCACATCTCCGAGGTCTTCAAGAACAGCGACGCGAGCAGCGGCGAGCAGCGGAAGGAGGCGGTCGGCCATGGCAACTGAACGGTCCACGCAGGCACCGGCCACCGCGTCGGGTGACACCCGCATCCACAACATCGGCTACCGCTCCTACGACGGCCCCCGCCTCGGCCGCTCCTACGCCAGGCTCTCGCTGTACTCGCAGTCCCTGCGCGGCTCCTACGGCCTCGGCCGCTCGGTGAAGTCCAAGGTGCTGCCGATGCTGCTGTTCGTGGTGATGTGCGTGCCCGCCGCCATCATGGTCGCCGTCGCCGTCGCCACCAAGGCCAAGGAACTGCCCCTCGACTACACCCGCTACGCGATCGTCATGCAGGCCGTCATCAGCCTGTACGTCGCCTCGCAGGCGCCCCAGTCCGTCTCCCGCGACCTGCGCTTCAAGACCGTGCCGCTGTACTTCTCGCGGCCCATCGAGACCGCCGACTACGTACGCGCCAAGTTCGCCGCGCTCGCCTCGGCCCTGTTCATCCTCACCGCCGCCCCCCTGCTGGTGCTGTACATCGGCGCACTGCTGGCCAAGCTCGACTTCACCGACCAGACCAAGGGATTCGCGCAGGGACTCGTCTCCGTGGCACTGCTCTCGCTGCTCTTCGCCGGCATCGGCCTGGTCATCGCGTCGGTCACCCCGCGCCGCGGCTTCGGCATCGCGGCCGTCATCGCCGTCCTGACCATCTCCTACGGCGCGGTCTCCACCCTCCAGGCGATCGCGGAGGTCCAGAGCGAGGGCAACACCGCCATCACCTGGATCGGCCTGTTCTCGCCGATCACCCTCATCGACGGCGTGCAGTCGGCCTTCCTGGGCGCGAGCTCCGCCTTCCCCGGCGGGGTGGGCCCCGGCAACGCCGAGGGCGTCGTCTACGTCCTGTTCACCCTCGGCCTGATCGCCGCCAGCTACGGCCTCCTGGTGCGCCGCTACAAGAAGGTGGGCCTGTGACCACGCTCAGCATCGACCACGTCTCCCGCTGGTTCGGCAACGTGGTCGCCGTCAACGACATCACCATGACCGTCGGCCCCGGCGTCACCGGCCTCCTCGGGCCCAACGGCGCCGGGAAGTCCACCCTCATCAACATGATGGGCGGCTTCCTCGCCCCCTCCACCGGCACCGTCACCCTCGACGGACAGCAGGTGTGGCGCAACGAGGCCGTCTACCGGCACATCGGCATCGTCCCCGAACGCGAGGCGATGTACGACTTCCTCACCGGCCGCGAATTCGTCCTCGCCAACGCCGAACTGCACGGCCTGGGCGCCAAGGCCGCCCAGCAGGCGCTCGCCACGGTCGAGATGGAGTACGCGCAGGACCGCAGGATCGCCACCTACTCAAAGGGCATGCGCCAGCGCGTGAAGATGGCGTCCGCGCTGGTCCACCAGCCGTCGCTGCTCCTGCTCGACGAGCCCTTCAACGGCATGGACCCGCGCCAGCGCATGCAGCTGATGGACCTGCTGCGGCGGATGGGCGACGAGGGCCGCACCGTGCTGTTCTCCTCCCACATCCTCGAAGAGGTCGAGCAACTGGCCTGGCACATCGAGGTCGTCGTCGCCGGCCGGCACGCGGCCAGCGGCGACTTCCGCAGGATCCGCCGCCTGATGACCGACCGCCCGCACCGCTACCTGGTGCGCTCCAGTGACGACCGCGCCCTCGCGGCCGCGCTGATCGCCGACCCGTCGACGTCCGGCATCGAGGTCGACCACGCCGAGGGCGCCCTGCGCATCCAGGCCGTCGACTTCGGCCGCTTCACCTCCCTGCTGCCGAAGGTCGCCAAGGAGCACGGCATCCGGCTGCTCACGGTCTCGCCGTCCGACGAGTCCCTCGAGTCCGTCTTCTCGTATCTCGTCACGGCGTAGGAGGCCGAAGATGTACGACCCCACAGTCGCCCGGCTCACCTACCGGGCCCTGCTCGGCCGTCGCCGGGCCCTCATCCTGGGCGCGCTGCCCCTGCTGCTGATCGTGATCTCGGTGGCCGTGCGCGTCCTCGCCGGTGCCGACGACCAGACCGCCGCCGACGTCCTCGGCGGGCTGGCGCTCGCCACCATGGTGCCGATCATCGGCGTCATCGCCGGGACCGGGGCCATCGGTCCGGAGATCGACGACGGCTCGGTGGTGTACCTGCTGTCCAAGCCGATCAAGCGGCCCACGATCATCTACACCAAGCTGATCGTCGCGGTCGCCGTCACCATGGTGTTCTCGGCGGTGCCGACCCTGATCGCGGGCCTCGTCCTGAACGGCAACGGCCAGCAGGTCGCCGTCGCCTACACCGTGGCCGCACTGGTCGCCTCCATCGCGTACGCGGCGCTCTTCCTGCTGCTCGGCACGGTCTCGCGGCACGCGGTGGTGTTCGGGCTGGTCTACGCGCTGGTCTGGGAGGCGCTCTTCGGCTCCCTGGTGCCCGGCGCGCGCACGCTGAGCGTCCAGCAGTGGTCGCTGGCGGTGGCGCAGAAGGTCTCCGGCGGCGACCTGGTCACCTCGGACGTGGGTCTGACGACCGCGACGGTGCTGCTGGTCGCGGTCACCGTGCTGGCCACCTGGTACGCCGGGCAGAAGCTGCGGTCGCTGACGCTGGCCGGCGAGGAGTGAGACCCCCCGCCGGTTCATTCGGTGGCGTCCGGATCGCCCGGCGGGCAGAGTGATGGTGTCCGTATCGCCGGGAAAGTCCGGCGTCATCCGCTGGGAGGGGAGTGGGGCGGTGTCCATGCACGGCACGTCCCGCCCCTGCCGGGGCAGCCCGTGGCGGACTCCGGAGTCATCCCCACCGCTCCGTTGAGTCCGCCCGTACGGGGAGCTGCCCGTGGCGGCCGCTTCGAGCACGCGCACAGGTGCTGTCGCGTGGGCCGCCCTTCCCTGCTTTCGCCCCTTCGGGGGAGTGCGGCGGGGCGGGCGGGGTCGCACGGCCCGCCGCTCGCGGGCGCCCCCACTCCCGCCCGCGCGCGAGCGGGAGGTACCCCACCGCCCCTGCGGCACGACCGCCCGCGGTCAGGGCAGGAGGCGCTCCACCACCGCCGCGATGCCGTCGTCCTCGTTGGAGGTGGTCACCTCGTCGGCGACCGCCTTCAGTTCCTCGTGGGCGTTGGCCATGGCGACGCCGTGGGCGGACCAGGCGAACATCGGGATGTCGTTGGGCATGTCGCCGAAGGCGATCGTCTCCGCGGCCTTCATGCCCAGCCTGCGTGCCGCCAGTGACAGCCCCGTGGCCTTGGACAGGCCGAGCGGGAGCAGTTCGACGATGCCCTCGCCCGCCATGGTGACGGTGACGAAACCGCCCGCCGCGCGGGTGGCCGCGTCGGCGAGCTCGTCCGAGGTCAGCGTCGGGTGCTGGATGTACAGCTTGTTCAGGGGCGCCGTCCACAGGTCCGACGCGTCCGTGAACGGGGTCGCGGGCAGGGCGCCCACCACCTCGTAGCCGGGGCCGATCAGCACCTCGCCGTCCACGCCGTCGCGGCTCGCCGCCAGGTGCAGCGGGCCGACCTCCGCCTCGATCTTGGCCAGCGCCACCCCGGCCAGCTGCCGGTCCAGCGTCACCGACGTCAGCAGGCGGTGCGCCCCGGCGTCGTACACCTGGGCGCCCTGGGCGCAGACGGCGAGGCCCTGGTAGCCGAGGTCGTCGAGTATGGGACGGGTCCAGGGCGCCGCGCGGCCGGTGACGACGATGTGCGCGGCGCCCGCCGCGGTGGCCGCGGCGAGCGCGTCACGGGTGCGGCGGGAGACCGAGTGGTCGTCCCGCAGCAGGGTGCCGTCGAGGTCGGTGGCGATGAGCCGGTACGGGAAGGACGCGGGGGTGGCGCTCACTTGGCGACCGGCTCCAGGATCTCCCGGCCGCCCAGGTACGGACGCAGCACCTCCGGCACGCGCACGGAGCCGTCGGCCTGCTGGTGGTTCTCCAGGATCGCCACGATCGTGCGCGGTACGGCGCACAGCGTGCCGTTGAGCGTGGCCAGCGGGCGCACCTTCTTGTCCTCACGGACGCGGATCGACAGCCGGCGCGACTGGAACTCGGTGCAGTCCGAGGTCGAGGTCAGCTCGCGGTACTTGCCCTGGGTCGGGATCCACGCCTCGCAGTCGTACTTGCGCGCGGCCGAGGAACCCAGGTCGCCCGAGGCGACGTCGATCACGCGGAACGGCAGCTCCAGCGAGGTCAGCCACTGCTTCTCCCACTCCAGCAGCCGCTGGTGCTCCGCCTGGGAGTCCTCCGGGGCGACGTACGAGAACATCTCGACCTTGTCGAACTGGTGCACGCGGAAGATGCCCCGGGTGTCCCTGCCGTGCGAGCCGGCCTCGCGGCGGAAGCAGGGCGAGAAGCCCGCGTACCGCAGCGGCAGCCGGTCGGCGTCGAGGATCTCGTCCATGTGGTACGCGGCCAGCGCCACCTCGGACGTGCCGACCAGGTAGAGGTCGTCCTTGTCCAGGTGGTAGACGTCCTGGGCGGCCTGGCCGAGGAAGCCGGTGCCCGCCATCGACTGGGGGCGCACCAGCGCGGGGGTCAGCATCGGCGTGAAGCCGGCGGCCGTGGCCTGGGCCATCGCGGCGTTCACCAGGGCGAGCTCGAGCAGCGCGCCGACGCCGGTCAGGAAGTAGAAGCGGGACCCCGAGACCTTGGCGCCGCGCTCCACGTCGATGGCGCCGAGGAGCTGGCCGAGCTCCAGGTGGTCCTTGGGCGCGAAGCCCTCGGCGTCGAAGTCGCGGATGCTGCCGTGCGTCTCCAGCGTGACGAAGTCCTCCTCGCCGCCGACGGGCACGTCGGGGTGGACGAGGTTGCTCAGTTTGAGCAGCAGCTCCTGGGTCTCGCTCGCCGCGGCGTCGCGGTCGGCGTCGGCCGCCTTGACGTCGGCCTTGAGCTGTTCGGCCTTCTTCAGCAGCTCGGCCTTCTCGTCGCCGGCCGCCTTGGGGATGAGCTTGCCGAGCGACCTCTGCTCGGCGCGCAGCTCGTCGAAGCGGACGCCGGACGACCTGCGCCGCTCGTCGGCAGACAGGAGGGCGTCGACGAGCGCGACGTCCTCTCCACGGGCGCGCTGCGAAGCACGCACACGGTCGGGGTCCTCACGAAGCAGGCGAAGGTCAATCACGCGGCCAAGGCTACCGGTGCGGGGTGACGCCTCACGACTCACTGGTGCGGCGCGAGGGAACACGTGGCGTTATGGGGGGATTGCGTGGCATGTTCCCTGCGGTCAATGAATGAGCCGCCCTCCCCGGAACGGGTAAGTCCGCGGGGTGCGAGTTGACCGGAGCCCCTTGTGCAGGGCGGAACTTGGCGTCGGTTGTCCACAGGCGGATGCGCTGCCGGGATGGTTATCCACAGGTTGTGGGGAAGATCTGTGGACTTCGGAATGGATCATTCCGAAACGCTTTCAGGCTGGAAAATCCCCAGGGCAAACTTCCCCGTTCCCCACTTTTGAGTGGAAAGGGATCATTCCAAAGGGTTGACCAAAGGAAAAGAGTGGACGAAGCGCGATACGCGGAACGATGAACAGGATCATGCCGTGTGGAGGGATTTGTCGATCGGGTGCGGTTTTGGTATCGACTTGTCCCCAGGTCAGACGACGTCCCTGTGGATAACTTCTGTGGACAAAAAATCAGCAGGTAGGACCGGGGCGCGCCGTCCCCGGACCCGTCAGAACCGTCCGTCCTGGCACCGTGCGACCCAGTCCGCCGCCTCGACGAACTCCTCGTCCGACGTCCCGGGGAACGGCGGAAGCACCTCCCCGGGACGTACGTCCGCACGCGGGTACGAGCCGAGGAAGCGCACCTGCAGACAGATCCGCTTGAGTCCCATCAGCGCCTCCGCCATCCGGCGGTCCGAGATGTGGCCCTCGGCGTCGACGCAGAAGCAGTAGTGGCCGATGCCGGCGCCGGTCGGCCGGGACTGCAGCAGCATCAGGTTGATGCCCCGGGTGGCGAACTCGCCCAGCAGGTCGCGCAGACCGCCGGGGTGGTCGTCGCGCTGCCACAGCACGACGGAGGTCTTGTCGGCGCCCGTGGGCGCGGCGGGCCGGGCCGGGCGGCCCACCAGCACGAACCGGGTCTGGGCGTTCTCCGCGTCGTGGATCCCCGTCTCCAGGGCCTCCAGGCCGTACCGGGCGGCCGCGAACTCACCGGCGAAGGCGGCGTCGTAGCGGCCCTCCTGCACCAGGCGCGCACCGTCCGCGTTCGAGGCGGCCGACTCCCAGACGGCGTCCGGGAGGTGCGTCTTCAGCCAGTTGCGGACCTGTGGCTGGGCGGCCGGGTGGGCGGTGACCGTCTTGATGTCCGACAGCCGGGTGCCCGGGCGGACGAGCAGTGCGAAGGTGATCGACAGCAGCACCTCGCGGTAGATCGTCAGCGGGGTGCCCGCGACCAGTTCGTCGAGGGTGGTGGTGATACCGCCCTCGACGGAGTTCTCGATGGGGACGAGCGCGGCCTCGGCCTCGCCGGCGCGCACCGCGTCGAGCGCGGACTGCACGGACACGTACGGGATCAGCTCACGGGTGGCCGCTTCGGGAAGCGTGCGCAGGGCGACTTCCGTGAAGGTGCCCTCTGGGCCGAGATACGCATAGCTCGCTGGCATGACCTCACCCTAATGGGCCCTGGCCGACGGCAGCCCCAGGAGAGCTCTCAGGGGTGATCCGGAACAGCCCTCAGGGGTGATCCGGGGCGTTTCTCATCCCTCCAGCAGCCGCTGTCCCACATACTCCCCCTCCGCCGCGCCGCCCGGCACCGCGAACAGCCCGCTCGCCTCGTGGCGGACGAACGGGGTCAGGGCGTCGCCCCGGTCGAGCTTGCGCTGCACCGGGACGAAGCCGCGCAGTGGATCGGCCTGCCAGCAGATGAACAGCAGTCCGGCGTCCGGCACCCCGTCCGCGTCGATGCCGTCGTGGTAGGAGAACGGGCGGCGGAGCATGGCGGCGCCGCCGTTCTGGTCGGGCCGGGTGATCCGCGCGTGGGCGTTGACGGGGACGACCAGGTTGCCCCGGGAGTCCGTCTTCTCCAGGTCCATCTCGGACGTCTCGGTGCCTCCGGACAGCGGCGCCCCGTCGGACTTGCGGCGCCCGATGACGCTCTCCTGCTCTTCGACGGACAGCTCCTCCCAGTCGTCGAGCAGCATGCGGATGCGGCGTACGACGACGTAGGAGCCGTTGGCCATCCAGGCGGGCTCGCCCCGGTCGGGGACGAAGATCCGCTCGTCGAAGTCGGAGTCGGCGGGCTTGGGGTTGCGGGTGCCGTCGACCTGGCCCATCAGATTGCGGGCGGTCATGGGGTGGGCGGTGGCGCCCGGTGAGCGGTTGAAGCCGTTCATCTGCCAGCGCACCCTGGCCGCCGAGCCCGCGTCCTTCTGGACGGCGCGCAGGGCGTGGAAGGCCACGAGGGCGTCGTCGGCGCCGATCTGCACCCACAGATCGCCGTCGCTGCGGGCCTTGTCGAGGCGGTCGGAGGAGAAGTCGGGCAGCGGGGCCAGGGCGGCCGGACGCTGTTTCTCCAGGCCGGTGCGTCCGAAGAAGCTGTGGCCGAAGCCGAAGGTGAGGGTCAGGGAGGAGGGGCCGGCGTCGCGGGCCACCCCGGTGTCGCCCTGTGCGCTGGGCTCGCCGGCCATCAGCCGGCGGGCGGTGTCCGACCAGCGGCGCAGCAGGGCGGCCGCCTCCTTGCGTCCGGCGCCGGGGGCGAGGTCGAAGGAGACGAGATGGCCGCGGGCCTGGAGCGGCTGGGTGATGCCGGGCTGATGTTTCACGTGGAACTCGACGCGGCTGTCGCCCACCGACGACAGCGGGGTGGCCGTGGCGGGCGCCGAGGCGTGTCCCACGACTCCGCCCGCCGCTCCGAGGACGAGCCCGGTGGCACCGGCCGTGCCGAGCAGCCGGCGTCGGGAGATGCCGTTCCCGGGGGCCCGGTCCCCGGGCGCCCCGCGGGGCGCCTCGGGGGTCCGGACCTGCGGAATGGACTGGTCAACCATGGTGGTTCAGCCGATCTTCGCGTTCTTCGAGACGGTCACCTGGTCGATGTCGGAGGTCCGTACGGTCACTTCGATCTTCCAGTCGCCCGTCATGGGGATCTGTACTCCGCTCGCCGACCAGTGCCCGGTGGTGACGCGGTCGGGGACGACGGGCAACGGCCCGATGTCCTGGGCGGAGAGGGTGAAGGCGAGCTTCACCTCGGGGATGTCGAGGGCCCGGCCGTCCTGGTCCATGATGTGGATGTGCAGCTTGTTGTCACCGGTCCGGGCGGGGTCGAGGTCGACGGTGACGACGCCCTTGCCGTTTTCACCGCCGGTGTCGAAGGGCATGTCCAGCGTCACCGCGCCGGTGCCCTGGCCGGTCGTGGCGGACGACGAGGACGAGGTGGAGGCGGCCGCCTCCACCTGCTGTTCGGTGCGCCCCGGCTCGGTCTGCGTCAGTACGGTGGTGACGGCGAGCAGGACGACGGCGACGCCCGCCTCGGCGAGCACGGAGCGGCGCAGACCGAAGCGGTGGGGGTCGGCGTCGCGCAGCCGCTTCTGCCGGGCGTTCTCCACCGCGGCCCGCTGTCGGGCGAGCTGGGCGGCCCGCACCTCATCGCCCTGCGCGGCCCCGGCCCCCCCTGATGTGACGGCCTTCTCGGAGGTGGTGGCCTTGCCCGCTCCCGCCGGCTGCTTCTCCTCCCCCTCCTCCTTCTCCTCCTCGCGTGCCGCGGGGGCCGGCGCCCCGGCCAGTCGTGCCGTCCAGCGACGGGAGACGGAGGCGATCGCGACCAGTACCGCCACAAGCCCGATCTTGACGAGCAGCAGCTGCCCGTACCGGGTGTCGGTCAGCGCCGACCAGGAGCCGAGCTGCCGCCAGCTCTGGTAGGCGCCGGTGAGAGCCAGGGTCACCACGCTGCCGAAGGCGAGCCGTGAGAACCGCTGGACGGCGTCCCGGCCGACCGGGGTGTCGGCGGGCGCCCGGTAGAGCGCGACGAGGAGGGTGGTGAGCCCGCCGAGCCAGGCGGCGACGGCCAGCAGGTGGAGCACGTCGACGGGCATGGCGACACCCGGCTGGAGTCCCTGGGAGGCGTGCTCGGACATGGCCCAGCTCGCGGCGAGCCCGGCCGCCACGACCGTCCCCCCGATCGCCAGTCCGAAGGTCAGGTCCCGCTTCTCCTCGGCTTCCCGTTTGTCGTAGGCGCCGAACAACACCGCGATGAACAGGGCCGCCACGGCGAGCAGCAGCAGCCGGGAGACGAGCGCCGCACCGGTCTTCGTCTGGAGCACGTCCCCGAGCAGCGACAGGTCGAAGACGTCGCCGGCCTTCCCGGAGGTGGTGTAGGAGCCGCGCAGGAGCAGCAGGGCGAGCGTGGCCGAGGTGAGCGCCAGCCATCCGGAGACGACCAGCCGCTGCACCACCCGCACCCCGGAACCGCGTCCCCAGCAGGCGAGCACGAAGGCGGCCCCGCCGGCCATGACGACGAAGCCCGCGTAGGAGACGTAGCGGCCGAAGCCGTACAGCCAGCCGATCGGGCCGTCGCCGGCGGTCTGTGCGGAGAGGGACACGGAGGTCTTCGACGGTGCGCCGACGGAGAAGGTGAAGGCGCCGGTGACAGGGTGGCTGTCCGCGGAGACCACCTGGTAGGCCACGGTGTACGTGCCGTCGGGCAGTCCGCTGAGCAGCCGCACGGTGTACGTCGTACCGCTGGGGTTGGCCGGGTCCCCCTTGTCGACCCGCTCGCCCTTGGGGTCGAGGACGCGCACGGCGTCGTCGCTCACCGCGATCTGTTCGGAGAAGGTGAGCGAGACCTGGGCGGGTGCCGTGTCGACCACCGCCCCCTGCCCGGGGTCGCTGCCGGTCAGCGCGGCGTGCGCGGAGGCGGGAGCGGCTCCGGCGAGGAGCGCGCCGGTGACGGCCAGGAGCAGCAGCACCAGGATCCGCACGCGGGGGGCGATGGTCTGGGTCACAGGGGTGTCTCCCTCAGTGTCCGGTCTTCGGGGTGTAGGTGGCCGGCTTCACCGGTATCTCGACCGTGACGGGGTCCGACTCGGCGAAGCGCAGCTCGACGGAGACCTTCTGACCCTGCTTCGGCTTCCGCTTCAGCTGCTCGAACATCAGATGGTTGCCGCCGCTCTCCAGCACCAGGCTGCCGTGGGCCGGGATGTCGAGGGCCTCGACCTCCCGCATGGCCCCGTCGACGGTCTCGTGCACGGTGACCTGGCCGGCGACGTCGCTGCCGACCGAGGTCAGCCGGTCCGCGGAGCCGCCGTCGTTGGTGATGGTGAGGAAGCCGGCGGCCATGTCGGAGACCGGCTGGGGCATGTACGCGGAGCCGACGGAGAGCTCCGCCGGGCCGTCGTCCGCGCCGCCGCAGCCGGCCAGGACCAGCGCCCCGGCGGTGAGCAGGGCCGCGGCTGCCGGGCGCCTCACGGGTTCTCCCCCTTGATGATCCTGGGAAGGTCCTTGGTGTAGTCCTCGACGGTGGCGTCCTCGCCGTAGAGGACGTAGCCGCCGTCGGTCTTCGGTGAGAAGGCGATGACCTGGGTGCCGTGGTCGGAGACGGTCCTGCCGTTGTCGTCCTTGCGCGGCGGGTCGATGGAGATGCCGATGCTGCGGGCGCCGGCCTGGATGGTGTCGAAGTCCCCGGTCAGGCCGATGACCTGGGGGTCGATGCCCTTGAGCCATGTGCCCAGCGCGGTGGGGGTGTCCCGTTCGGGGTCGGTGGTGACGAACACGATCCGCAGCCGGTCCTGCTGCTTCTCGGGCAGCTGCTGCTTGGCCACGGCGAGGTTGTTCATGGTCAGCGGGCAGACGTCGGGGCAGTGCGTGTAGCCGAAGTAGATCAGGGTCGGCCTGCCCGCGGTCTCCTCGCGGAGGTCGTACTCCTCGCCGTCGGTGTCGGTGAGGACGAGGTCCGGCTTCTCGAACGGCTTGTCGAGGACGGTGGCCGCCTTCTGGGAGCCGGCCTCCTCGGACACCACGGCGATGGGCTCGCCGTCGTCGTCGGAGCCGCTTCCGCAGGCGGACAGGGTGAGGGAGGCGGCGGCGAGCAGAGCCGCGGCCGCGAGGGTCTTCTTGCGCATGGATGGTCCTGGAAGGTGAGTGCTCCGGCGCGCACCGGGAACCCACGGGCCGTGGGCTGGCCGGTGCGCGCCGTCGAGAGGGGGAGGGGTCAGGCGGTGGTGCGCCGACGCCCGGCGAGGACGCCGTAGGCGACGCCCGCGGCGCCGACCACGATGCCGACGACGCCCAGGACGCGGGCGGTGGTGTCCGAACCGCCGGAGTCGCCCTCGTCGTCGGAGGCGGAGGTCCGGGCGGCGGCGTCCTCGGTCTCGTCGGAGGCCTTGTCGTCGGCCGCGGCGCCGTCCGAGTGGTCGTCGTCGGAGGCCTCGGACAGGGCGAGCACGGGGGCGGGGTGCTCGGGCTCCTCCTGGCCCTCCTGCGGGACCTCGATCCAGCGGACGACCTCCTTGTCGGAGTACGTCTGCAGGGCCTTGAAGACGAGCTCGTCGGCGTCCTCGGGCAGGGTGCCGACGGACACCGGGAACTTCTGGAAGAAGCCGGGTTCGATGCCGTCGCCCTTGGCGGTCCAGGTCACCTTGGAGACCGCCTCGTTGATCTTCTCGCCGTGCATCTCCAGCGGCTTGTCCAGCTTGGACTTGGTGACCTCGACGTCCCAGCCCTCGACCGGCTGCGGCATCACGGACGCCAGCGGGTGGTCCGTGGAGAAGGTGACCTCGAGCTTGACGGTCGAGGTGTCGTCCCGCTCGTTGGGGACCTTGAAGCCGATGACCGCGTAACCGCCCTTCGCGGCCTCACCCTCCGGCTGCACGCTGACGTGTGCGAAGCAGGGGGTGGACACGGCGAGGACGGCGGCACCGGCGACGGCGCCGGCGGCGGCGATACGGGAAGCCTTCATGGCAGAAGCACTCCGCTTCGATTGAGGTGTCACTGACGGTGAGGGGTGTGCCGCGCGCACGGCCGGACGGGCCCTTCGGGCGGGCCGGCCGGGCGTACGCGGAAACGGCCGCACGCGCGTGTGCCGCACGCCGGCGCCCCTCTCCCTCGGTCGAAGACCCGGAGTGGTGGTCGCCTCGTGTCAGGCGGCGAGGGCGAGTGCGGTGGCGGCGGCCGGCGGGCCCCGGCGGACCACCGTGTGGTGCAGCCCGGCGGAACGGGGCGGAAGCGGTGCGGGCAGCGCGGCGCGCGCCCTGCGCGGGGCCTCTTCCGGTGCTCCCGGGAGTCCGGCGCGCAGGGCGCGCACCAGGGCGAGCGCCGCGCGGAGGGACCGTACGAGAGCGGCCTCGGCGACGCCGTGCGCCGCCGGCCCGGTCAGCCGCAGCAGGGCCAGATCGCCGCGGCGCAGCAGCCACCCCGCGGCCAGTGCCGCGAGGACGTGGCCGAGCAGCATCGGCAGTGACGGCAGCAGGTCCGCCGGGGAACCCGCGGCGGCCTCCGCGTGGACGGGGGAGCCGGTGGGGTGGATCCGCGCGTCGACGAGGATGCGCTCGGCCCGCGCGGGGGTGATCTCCGCCGCGGTGGTCCCGCACAGCAGCCGCGCGGCCCGCGCGACCAGCGCGGCGTCGGAGAGCGCGGACGACGGAGCCGTGGCCGCTGCGCCGTGCTGTCCGAGGCCGAACAGCGTGTGCAGTGCCGTCTGGCCGCACGCCAGCAGCACCGCGATCCCCGGCAGCGACCTCGCACGTCCGGCGAGCGGTGCGGCGACCGCGAAGACCCCGAGGAAGCCCACGCCCAGCGTCCACGGCGGAACGGCGGACCGGGCGGCGAGCGTGTGCCCTGCCCCGGCCAGCACGACGCAGACCGCGGCGAACACCGCGGCCCGCAGGATCCGGAAGCCTCGTCCGGAGCGCGCCGTGCGCGGGTGGGGGGCAGTCATGGCGCGCTCATCATCGCACCGGTCCGTCGGCCGCCGTACGGCAGGTCCGCAAGATGAGGTACGACCGGAAGGTCGCTTCTGTTGCACCGTGCCCCACATACACCGGTCGGATCCACGACACATCCGCCATATGGGCGGTGTCACGTCAACTCCACGCTTACAGGTGAGGACTCAGGGCAATACGTAACGGTATGTCGAGCCGCAGCCAGGAGGCCGGAGCATGAGCATCTGGTGGTCACTCCATCTGCGGCGCGATGCCGCCAGCGTGCCGCTCGCCCGGCGCCTGCTGCTCGGCACCATGGAGACCGCCGGCGTCGACCCGGACATCTCCTACGACCTCTCCGTCGCCCTCAGCGAGGCCTGCGCCAACGCGGTCGAGCACGGCGGGGACACCACACGGGGGTGCGCCTCGGAGGCGTTCCGGGTGACGGCCTACCTCGACGGCGAGAAGTGCCGCATCGAGGTCACCGACGCGGGCCCCGGCTTTTCCGGCGCGGCCGGGAACCGCTCCCGGCCGTCGGCCCGCCCCGCCCCGTCCGACGCCGAGCACGGACGGGGCCTGTACCTCATCCGGGAGCTCGCCGACCACGTCCACATCGGCAACAAGCCGGGGCGCGGCGGCGCGGTGGTGAGTTTCGACAAGATCCTCAAGTGGCGCGAGGACGCCCCGCTCGTCGCCGTGTAGCGACGGCCGGGCACGCGCGTGCCCGGCCGTCGTGCGGCGCCGCCGGCCCCCGGCCCCCGGTCCCCGGCCCTCAGCCCTTGAGGCCCGCCATCCACGCCTCGACCTCGTCCGACCGCCGGGGCAGCCCCGCGGACAGGTTCCGGTTGCCGTCCGCGGTGACGAGGATGTCGTCCTCGATGCGGACGCCGATGCCCCGGTACTCCTCGGGCACGGTCAGGTCGTCGGCCTGGAAGTACAGACC
Source organism: Streptomyces sp. NPDC126497 (assembly GCF_040302425.1). Lineage (NCBI taxonomy): Bacteria > Bacillati > Actinomycetota > Actinomycetes > Kitasatosporales > Streptomycetaceae > Streptomyces > Streptomyces sp. NPDC126497. The sequence goes on along the minus strand of NZ_JBEORT010000078.1, from coordinate 9,522 downwards.
CGGCTCGACGGTGAGCACCATGCCGGGCTCCAGCGTGCCGTCGACGTAGGTCTCGGTCCGCGCTGCGGCGCAGTCGTGGACGTCCATGCCGAGCATGTGACCGGTGCCGTGCAGCGTCCAGCGGCGCTGCAGCCCCAGCTCGAGCACCCGCTCCACGGGCCCCTCGACCAGCCCCCACTCGACGAGCCGCTCGGCCAGCACGCGCTGGGCGGCGTCGTGGAAGTCCCGGTACTTCGCGCCCGGCCGCACGGCGGCGATGCCGGCCTCCTGGGCGTCGTACACGGCGTCGTAGATCTTCTTCTGCAGCTCGGTGTAGCGGCCGTTGACCGGCAGCGTGCGCGTGACGTCGGCCGTGTAGTACGTGTGCGTCTCCACACCGGCGTCGAGCAGCAGCAGGTCGCCGGAGCGGACCGGGCCGTCGTTGCGCACCCAGTGCAGGGTGCAGGCGTGCGGCCCCGCGGCGCAGATGGAGCCGTAGCCGACGTCGTTGCCCTCCACGCGGGCGCGCAGGAAGAACGTTCCCTCGATGTAGCGCTCGCTGGTCGCCTCCGCCTTGTCGAGGACCTTCACGACGTCCTCGAAGCCGCGCACGGTGGAGTCGACGGCCTTCTGCAGCTCGCCGATCTCGAAGTCGTCCTTGACCAGCCGCATCTCGGAGAGGAAGACCCGCAGTTCCTCGTCGCGCTCGGCGGTGACCTTGTCGGTCAGCGCCGCCTCGATCCCGGCGTCGTACCCGCGGACGACCCGCACCGGTCCGGTGGCCTCGCGCAGCGCGCCGGCCAGCTCGCGGACGTCGGAGGCGGGGATGCCGTACAGCTGCTCGGCCTCGGTGAGGGAGTGCCGGCGGCCGACCCACAGCTCGCCCTGGCCGTCCAGCCAGAACTCGCCGTTCTCACGGTTGGAGCGGGGCAGGAGGTAGATCGTCTCCTTGTGGCCGTCCGTCGTGGGCTCCAGGACGAGGACGCCGTCCTCGGTCTGGTTGCCGGTGAGGTAGGCGTACTCGACCGACGCGCGGAAGGCGTACTCCGTGTCGTTCGACCGCGTCTTCAGGTTGCCCGCGGGGACGACCAGACGCTCGCCCGGGAAACGGGCGGAGAGCGCCGCGCGGCGGGCGGCGGTCTCCGCGGCCTGGGGGACCGGCCGCAGGTCGTGCAGCTCGGTGTCGGCCCAGCCGCTCTTCATGCTCTCGGCCAGCTCGTCGGACACGCCCGGGTACAGGCCGTTCTTGCGCTGCTTGACGGGCTCCTCCTCGGCAGTCTCCGGGGTCTCCGGCAGCTCCTCCGCCACGGTCATCCTCCTCGATACGGCACTGGACCGTCTCCCATCGTACGGTCGGGCGGAAACGGTCGAACGGGACGCGGACCCGTGACGGAGGGGAACGGGCGGGCCGCCGGGGCGGTCACTCGAAGCGCGCCGCCAGCAGCACCACGTCCTCCCCGGAGTCCGCCGTGCCCGCCCTCCCGGGCAGCACCGCGCGCAGGACGTGGTCGGCGACGGCGCCGGGGTCGTGGCGCAGCGCCTTCGGCACCCCGGCCGCGGCGGCGTGCAGCCGTGCGAAGGCGCGGTCGGTCGGGTCGCCGGTGCGGCGCAGCAGCCCGTCGGTGTAGAGCAGCACCGTCTCCCCCGGCTCCGCCTGGACCTCCACGCTGGGCGCCTCCCAGCAGGAGAGCATGCCCAGCGGCGCGGAGACCGAGGTCTCGACGAACTCGGTGCGGCGCCCGCCGAGCAGCAGCGGCGGACTGTGCCCGGCCCCGGCCAGCGTGATCCGGCGCAGCGCGGGTTCGCAGTAGCCGAACAGGGCGGTGGCCGACCGGGCCGGTTCGGTGAGCCGGAGCAGCAGCTCCAGGTCGGACAGGACGGCGACCGGATCCTCGCCCTCCATCACGGCGTACGCGCGCAGCGAGGCCCGCAGCCGCCCCATCGCGGCGACCGCGCCGGCCCCCGACCCGGTGACGGACCCGACGGCGAGACCGAGGGCGGCCTCCGGCAGCGGCAGCGCGTCGTACCAGTCGCCGCCCCCGTGCGGGGAGGTGCGGTGCCGCGCGGCGAGCCGGACCCCGGGGACCCGGGGGAGCCGGGAGGGCAGCAGCTCCTCGGCCATCGTGGCCATGCACGCGCGCGTGCGCTCCAGCTCGAGGAGCCGGGCGAGGTGCCCGGCAGCGTGGCGGACGTACAGGCCCACGAGGTGGCGCTGCCGCTCCGACGGCTCGGCCGGCTCGTCGTAGAGCCACACCGCGGCGCCGAGGCGTCCGGCGGGCCCGGTGGTGAGGGGGAGGGCGAAGCTGGCGGCGTAGTCGAGGCGGGCGGCGACCTCGCGGTGCCGGGGGTCGAGCCCCTTCTCGGCGAACAGGTCGGGCTCGGCGACGCCGTCGTCGGCGCCGGGCAGTCCGTCGAGGATCCTGCCGTACGACAGGGAGCCGCGCGGCACCGTCTCCAGGTGGCCGAGGTCCGCGCGGCCCAGCCCCAGACCGACGGTGGTGTCCGGGCCGAGACCGTCCGAGGGTTCCAGGGCGACGAGCCCGCGCCGCGCGCCGACCAGGGCGGATCCCGCGCGCAGCAGTTCCCGCAGCGCCTCGTCGAGCGTGCCCGCGCGGGCCAGGCGCTCGGTGAGTTCGTGGAGGGTGGTGAGGTCGGAGACCCAGCCGGCGAGCCGGTCCTGGAGCAGTGCGCCCGGCGCGCTCCGGGGGTGCGCCGGGGGAACCGGGGAGGCGCCGGATGTGACGGACGCGACAGTGTGGGCGGGTGAGGGAACCGTGGAATCGATTCCGGCCACTTTCGGAGGATGCGGGGCGTTCATGGTGTCCGGCTTTCCGGCCTGTACGTACTGCTCGAAAGCATCGCAAACCCCCATGTCGTTCTGCGTCGCCGGCAGTGTCTCCACATGTACACGTACTCGTGAGGAGATGTCCAGCATTGTCCTGCTGGGATTCCTGGTGTCCGCGGGGCCGGAGGAAACTCCCCGCAGACCCCTTGCCGAAATATGAGGTTGGCTTGAAACTGCCTCAGGGGGAGGCCTCTTGCGATCGACTGGCCTTGCTCGACGGAGCGTCACAACGGTCGTGATGGGTACGTACTCGGTGAAGGCCAGGAGCGGTGGGGAACCGCTCGGGAACCTGGCGACGGACCCGGGCGTCTTAACCACCGACGACCGTGCCCCATCCTCCCGTGGCGGAGGCGGAGAGAACCACGCGCGACGGCAAACGCCAGACTTCGCCACCCCCACGCCATGCCCGTACCTCCGATGGACGCGGTACGGGCGATCGGCCGCGGAGGCAGCCCATGCTCGGCCCCTGGGGGTTCCCCCTGCCCGGCGTGGGGGTGTGATGCGCCAACAGGTACGCACAGTGAAGTGATCGACACATGACGTGATCTGGACCACGGTGTTGCCAGGCGTGCAACGGAAAGGAACGAGCGCTCATGCGCGAGATCCTCGGAAGGCGACGCAGGCTCCTGTCCCGGCGCGGCGACGGAGGGCCCGATCTGATCGGCGCGGCCCTGACCTTCGCCGCGGACTGGCGGTGGCCCGTACTCCCGGGTGTGGCGGCGGACCCGCAGGGCCGGTCCCGCTGCGCCTGCCCCGACCCCGAGTGCACGGTGCCGGGCGCCCACCCGTTCGATCCCGGTCTCCTCGCCGCCACCACCGACGCGCGCATGGTGCGCTGGTGGTGGGGCAACCGGCCGACGGCGCCCGTCATCCTCGCCACCGGCGGCAAGGCCCCCTGCGCGGTGTCCCTGCCCGCCCTGCCGGCCGCCCGCGCCCTCGCCGCGCTCGACCGCCGCGGCATGCGGCTCGGCCCGGTCGTCGCCGCGCCGGCCCGCTGGTCGATCCTGGTGAAGCCGTACTCCATGGAGCAGCTGGGCGAGCTGTTGTACGCCAAGGACTTCGTCCCCGGCTCCCTCCGCTTCCACGGGGAGGGCGGCTATCTCGCGCTGCCCCCGTCCGGGACCGCGCAGGGCGAGGTCCGCTGGGAGCGCGCACCACTGCCCGGCTCGTCCTCGCCGTGGGTGCCCGACGTCGAGGCGGTGGTGGACGCCGTGGTCGACGCCCTCACCCGTACGGGTGTGAGCGCGCCCGAGGTGTAGCGGGACCGCGCACGGCGCCCCCGGCCGGGGGCGCCCGCCTGTCCCACGGGGCGGTGGCGGCCCGCGGCCACCGCGATCCGGGAGCAACTACCGGACGAGAACTGGCAGTTGGCGGGCAACCGCGTTCCGTGAGCGGGGGTCGGCACGCAAAGACCCGGTTGCTGGCGACGGGGGATGCACCAGCAACCGGGCTACTGGAACGGTAACAAGAGATCGGCGGTTCGCAAATTCGATCTCGGCTTTCCGGTCACCGACTGGCTTGTCCGGACCGGGAGTTGCTCACACGACGAGGGCGCGCGACAGGGCGGTTCCGCCGGCCGTCCGGCCGGCGGAACCGGGTGCGCGGCCGCGCCTCAGCTGAGCGTGACCTGGCGGTTGGTCAGTCCGCCGCGCGCACGGCGCTCGTCGGCGGTCAGCGGCGCGTCCACGGCCAGCGCGGCGGCGAGCCGCTCGGCGAACTCGGCCGCCGGCTTCTCCACGTCCTCGGCGCCGACCCCGCTGGGCAGGTCCCAGACCGGCACGGTGAGTCCGTGGGCGCGGAAGGAGCCCACGAGGCGGGTGCCCTCGCCGAGGGAGGAGCTCCCCGCCGCGTGCAGCCGCGCGAGGGCGTCCAGGAGCTGCTCCTCGGGGTGCGGCATGACCCACCGCAGGTGGTTCTTCTCGGGTGTCTCGCACCAGTACGCCGAGTCCACGCCCGACAGCTTGACGGTCGGGATGGCCGCGGCGTTGGCCCGCTCCAGGGAGGCGGTGACGTCCGGCGTGGCGTTCTCCGGGTCCGGGACCCAGAACTCGAACCCGCTGTGCACGACCGGCTCGAAAGTGCCCTCGGGGTCGAGCAGGTCCTGCAGCCGGGGGCCGTCGGCGGGAGCCCGCCGGGCCTGCACCGGTGTGCCCGGGTCCGCGGTGAGCGCGCGCTGCAGCGTGTCGGCGAGGTCGCGGCTGATGTCACCGGAGGAGGTGTCGTTCTGCAGGCCGAGCAGGACCGATCCGTCGTCGCGGCGCAGCGCGGGCCAGGCCATCGGCAGCACCGTGGCCAGCGTGACCGACGGAACGCCCTCGGGCAGGCCGCCCTTGAGCGTCAGCTCGACGGTGGCGGCCGGCACCAGCTCGCGCAGTGCCACCCAGTCGCACTCGCCCGGCAGGCCCTCGAACGGGCGGTGCACCAGCTCGGTCACCGCGTGCGCGGCGGCACGGCCGTGGCAGGCCTTGTAACGGCGGCCGCTGCCGCACGGGCAGGGCTCGCGGGCGCCGACGACCGGGATCTGCCCGTCCGTGAGCTGCGGGCGCTTGGCCTTCGTCTGGGGTCGCTTCTTGGCCATCGTGGGTGTCTCCCGGTTACGGCTCGTCTCGTACGGGCGCGAGCCTAGCCGTTCACGTCACGGGCGGCGGGAAACCGCGGGCGGACGTGCCGGGTCCGGGTGCCGGGGCCACCGCGCCGGGCCGGCGCCGTCCCCCGCCCGGGGCCGTCATCGGTCCAGGTCGTCGAAGACGTCCGCGAAGGCCTGCCCGGGGATGCGGGAGACCGCCGGCGCCGTCACCCGCGCGGCGAAGTCCTCCCGCCGGTGGCGGGCTCCGGCGTCCGGGTCGTACACGTCGTCGTGGACGACGACCCACACCGTGACCTCGCCCGGCACCTCGTCGCGCACGCCCCAGTCGTCGGCCAGCGCGGTGATGATGTTCAGCCCCCGGCCGCCGTGCGCCGTGACCGACGGGGTGGCCGGCGCCGGACGGGTCGGACCGCCGCCGTCCGTCACCTCCACGACGAGCCGCCCGCGCGGATCCACCCGCCACGCGGCGCGCACGTCCCCGTCGCCGGCCAGGGCGTCACCGAGTGGCCGGCCGTGTTTGCACGCATTGCTCAGCAGCTCGGAAAGGATCAGTACGGCATCGTCGACCACGGAGTCCGCCACGCCGCCGTCGCGCAGCTGCGCGCGCATCCGGCGCCTCGCCTCTCCCACGCCCGCAGGGCCATGGGGTACGGCCATGCTCGACGACGTGGGCACCTCCTGTGCCACCACCAACGCCACCCCCGAGACCTCCTTCGCCCCACGCCACGGTGTGGATGCCCCATGGGACTGAACCGGAAACCGGCCAGTCAAGGAGGGGTGACGCACTCGAAAGGCCGAGTACGCACCGAACGCGCCGGAGCACTCCCCGTAGCCGTATGGCTGGATTCCTTCGGTGTGGCCGAGATGCGAGGATGCGCCGGATCGGGGCGCGGGGTCAAGACGCGCGCATGGTGCTCTTGGGGCCGGTGGGGCGGATGGTTCGGTGCGCGGTCAGCGGCCGAGCTGATCGAGCACCGCGCGGGGGCGGTTGGTGATGATGGCGTCCACGCCGAGACGCACGCAGAGGTCCACGTCCTCCGGCTCGTTCACGGTCCACACGTGCACCTGGTGCCCGGACCGCATCAGGCGCTCGATGTACGCGGGGTGGCCGCGCACGATGCGGATCGAGGGACCGGCGATCCGCACACCGGCGGGCAGCCTCCCGTCGCGCAGCCGCGGTGAGACGAACTGCGTCAGGTGGACCGTGGGCAGTGTCGGCGAGACGGCGCGCACGCGGTGCAGCGACCGCGCGGAGAAACTCATCACGCGCACCGGGGAGTCCTCCGCGGTGGCGGGCGCGTCGAGGCCGAAGCGCTTGAGCAGCAGCAGCAACCGCTCCTCGACCTGTCCCGCCCACCGTGTGGGGTGCTTGGTCTCGATCGCCAGCCCGACCGGGCGCCCGGCGTCGGAGACCAGTTCCAGCAGCCGTTCCAGGGTGAGGACGGAGGTGGCCTCCCGGTCCTCGGGGCGGTGCTCCCAGTCGGGCTCCTCGACGCGCGGCCCCCCGAAGGCGTCGCGGCTCTTCCAGGAGCCGAAGTCCAGGGCGGCCAGGTCGGAGAGCTCGAGTGCCGACACCGCACCCCGCCCGTTGGACGTACGGTTGACGCGACGGTCGTGAACGCACACGAGATGACCGTCGGCGGTCAGGCGCACATCACATTCGAGCGCGTCCGCGCCGTCCTCGATCGCTTTGCGGTAAGCGGCCAGGGTGTGCTCGGGGGCGTCCTCGGAGGCCCCCCGGTGTGCGACGACTTCGGTCGGGTGCTGTCGTGCGTGGGTCACCGCGCCATGGTGCCACCGGGCGCGGGTGGACGTGAGCCCGGAGTGGTGTGAGCGGCGTCGCGGTTCGGTCGGAGACATCGGGGACGCACCTTATATGGGTAATGCCCTATATAAAGGATGACCCCGGACCCACAGGAACGGCTTATGGTGCCCTGACGGGTCGTGGGAAAAGCTGACGTCATACAAAGGGACATGCACAGCTGTATCGCGCCGGACCCGTGGACGGCCGTGAACGAGCGTGACCGAGTGCGACCGACAACAACAGCCGTGGATCGAGGAGAGAAGCTGTGAGCACCGAGAACGAGGGCACCGCGGTACCCCCGGCCCCCTCCGCCCCGCCGCCCGCGCCGGTGGATGCTCCCGCTGCTTCGGCGCACCAGGGGCACCCGGCCCCGGAAGCGGCTCCGGATCCCGGCCGTGCGGCGCCGCCGCCGGCGCCCGCGCAGCACGCCGGCCAGGGGTACGGCTCCGCTCCCCACGGCCCGGCGGGCGAGAGCGGCTGGGGCCCGCACGGCGCCCACGGGGGCCAGGACCCCGCCGCCTCCCCCGTCGCCCCCGATGCCTCCTGGCCCCCGCCCCCGCCGCCGTCCGCCCCCGCGTACGGCGGCGGCGGAGCCGGGTACGGTTCGGGCGGCTGGGGCTCCTCCTACCAGCAGCCGACGCCGAAGAGCGGCGGCGGGCGCGGCCGTATGCTCGCCGCGGTCCTGGTGGCCGCGCTGGTCGCGGGCGGCGCGGGCGGCGGCCTCGGCTACACGCTGGCCAAGGAGAACGACAGCAACGGCTCGACGACCGTCTCGGCGTCCACCAGCGGCGGCGACGTGAAGCGCGACCCGGGCACGGTCGCGGCCGTGGCCGCCAAGGCGCTGCCGAGCACGGTCACCATCGAGGCCGAGAGCGGCAGCGGCGAGGGCGGCACCGGCACGGGCTTCGTCTTCGACACCCAGGGGCACATCGTCACCAACAACCACGTGGTGGCGGACGCCGTCGACAGCGGCAAGGTCACGGCGACCTTCCCCGACGGCAAGAAGTACGACGCCGAGGTGGTCGGCCACGCCCAGGGCTACGACGTCGCGGTCATCAAGCTGGACGACGCCCCCTCGGACCTGAAGCCCCTGCCCCTGGGCAACTCCGACGAGGTGGCCGTCGGCGACTCGACGATCGCCATCGGTGCGCCCTTCGGCCTGTCCAACACGGTGACGACGGGCATCATCAGCGCGAAGAACCGCCCGGTCGCCTCCAGCGACGGCGCCGGCAGCCAGGCGTCGTACATGAGCGCCCTGCAGACCGACGCGTCCATCAACCCGGGCAACTCCGGCGGTCCGCTGCTGGACGCGCAGGGCAACGTGATCGGCATCAACTCCGCGATCCAGTCCACCAGCAACGGCGGCTTCGGCACGGGGCAGGCCGGTTCGATCGGCCTGGGCTTCGCCATCCCGGTCAACCAGGCCAAGTACGTCGCCCAGGAGCTGATCAGGACGGGCAAGCCGGTGTACGCCAAGATCGGCGCGTCGGTCTCCCTGGAGGACGCGGCGGGCGGCGCGAAGATCACCGAGCAGGGCGCGGGCGGTTCCGAGCCCGTGGACCCGGGCGGTCCCGCGGACAAGGCCGGTCTGAAGCCCGGCGACGTCATCACCAAGCTCGACGACCGGGTCATCGACTCCGGTCCCACCCTGATCGGCGAGATCTGGACCCACAAGCCGGGCGACGAGGTCACGATCACCTACGAGCGCGGCGGCAAGGAGCGCACCGCGGAACTCACCCTGGGTTCCCGCACGGGCGACAGCTGACCCCACCCGCGGGGGCCGGACCCGTTACCCTTGTCCCCGCGCCGCCGATCACCGGCGGTCGCGGGGAGGCGTGCCCGAGCGGCCGAAGGGAACGGTCTTGAAAACCGTCGTGGCAGCGATGTCACCGTGGGTTCAAATCCCACCGCCTCCGCCCAGGTCGTAGAGGCCGCGTGCCGGAAGGGGCGTCCCCCACGGGGGGCGCCCCTTCCGCCGTCTCCGCACGCGGGTCAGGGGCGTTCGCGGGTGGCCGGGTTGTTCAGGCAGAGCGCGATGTTGCGGACCGCGGCGGTGAGCTCCTCGATCACCCGGGCCGCCTGCTCGGCGTTGTGGAAGGACGGGCCTCCCGCCAGTGTCAGATCCAGTTCCTGCGCGGACCTGAGGGCCGGCTCGAGGCCCTCGGCGGAGGGGGAGGCGGGGGCGGCAGCGGCGGTGGGCGCCTCGGCCGCGGGCACGTTCGCACCCGTCGAGGGAAGCGGTGCCGGCGTCACCGGGTCCGCCACGGGCACGGGCCGGTGCGCCGGCCGCGCCCGAGCCGGCGCACC
>NZ_JBEORT010000077.1:0-32857 GCF_040302425.1 Streptomyces sp. NPDC126497 | reverse complement strand
TTCGCCTGGTCGACGTGGAGCAGCCGGTAGAGGCGGACGGCAGGCCCGTGACCTTCTGGGCGGAACTGCCGCCGCAGCAGCACGGCTCGGTTGAGACGCGCCGGCCTCACCGGGCCGAGACCACGACCCCCAGCAGTCCGGGTCCCGTGTGTGCCCCGATCACCGCGCCCACCTCGCTGACGTGGAGGTCCGCCAGTCCCGGCAGCCGGGTCCGCAGCCGGTCGGCGAGGGCCGCGGCGCGCTCCTGTGCGGCGAGGTGGTGGACGGCGACGTCGACCTCCGCCCCGCCCGCCCGCTCGGCCGCGATCTCCTCCAGGCGGGCGATCGCCTTCGACGCCGTGCGCACCTTCTCCAGCGGCTCGATCCGGCCGCCCGCCAGCTGCAGCAGCGGTTTGACCGCGAGGGCCGAGCCCAGCAGTGCCTGCGCGGCGCCGATCCGGCCGCCCCGGCGCAGGTAGTCGAGGGTGTCGACGTAGAAGTAGGCGGAGGTGCCAGCGGCCCGTTTCTCCGCGGCCGTGACCGCCTCGTCCACCGTGCCGCCCGCCTCCGCGGTCTCCGCCGCCGCCAGCGCGCAGAATCCGAGCGCCATCGCGATCATGCCGGTGTCCACCACCCGCACCGGCACCGGCGCCCCGCGGGCGGCGACGACCGCCGCGTCGTGGGTGCCGGAGAGCTCCGCGGAGAGGTGGAGGGAGACGATGCCGGTCGCGCCGGATTCGGCGGCCTTCCGATAGGTCTCGGCGAAGACCTCGGGGCCGGGCCGCGAGGTGGTGACCGGGCGCCGCTTCTGCAAAGCCTGGGCGAGGGAGCGGGTGGAGATCTCCGTGCCCTCTTCGAGCGCGCGGTCGCCGAGGACCACGGTCAGGGGTACCGCCGTGATGCGGTGCCGCTCCATCGTCCGGGCCGGCAGGTAGGCCGTTGAATCGGTGACGATCGCGACATGGCGGGACATGAGCTGGAGGTTACCTGCCGTGGCGCCCGGGCGGCAGCCCGGCCCCGCGGGCCGCGTCGGACCGTGGCCGGATCAGGCGGTGCTCACGTGGTGCTCTCGGGGCGGGCCTTCTTCTGCCAGGGGTAGGCGGGACGCGGTGCCGACGGGGCGATGGCGGGCCGCTGCTCCGGTTCCTTCGCCGTGGCGGGATCGGGGGTGTCGGCGGCCGGCGTCTCGGGCCAGGGCGGGGGCGCCGGGTGCTGCTCCGTGGTGGTCCAGTGGCGCAGCGCCCCGGCCTCCATGTCGATCTGCTCGCTCAGGGAGTCCAGGTCATCGGAGGCGAAACGGCGGGCGCGGTCGCGGGCCGCCCAGCGCAGGGAGTCCGCGGAGCCCGTGATGCGCTCGGTGCGCTCGCGCAGCTCGGGCAGCCGGGCGGCGAGGGCGGCACGGTCCGGCTCGGTCTCCAGGCGCCTGAGTTCGCCGTCCAGTTCGTGGCCGTGCGCGCTGAGCCGCTGGAAGAGGCCGAGGGACTCCTTGAGGGACGCGTCCTCGGCGACCGCGGCCTCCAGGGCGTCCTGGGTGGCCCGCATGGAGGTGCGCAGCGCCAGCCGGAGCTGGGCGATCTCGCCGGCCGGGCCGGGCTGCACGAAGGCCTTGGCCTTCAGGGTGTGGTCCTCGACCGTGCGGCGGGCCTGGGTGATGTGACGGTCCGCGCTGCGCTTGGCGGCGCCGACGACCTTCACCGTGGCGTAGACGCCGAGCGCGACGAAGAGCACGAAGAGCAGGGCGACCACTGCGAACACCGCTTCCACGAAGCTCCTCCTCCGGACCCTCTGGTCTCCCGGCGCACGTCGCGCCGCTCTTCAACGGTAAACGCAGCGGGCAGGTCCGGAGTTCCTGAAGGACCCCGAACCTGCCCGTAGGGGACCACCCGGACCACCCGGACCGTCGGCCCTTCCGGGGTCCGTCCGGTGGGTCGCACCGGACGGACCCCGAAACGCCCGTCTCACGCCGGGACGATGTTCACCAGCTTCGGCGCCCGGACGATCACCTTGCGGATCCCGGCGCCGTCCAGCGCCGCGACGACCCGCTCGTCGGCCAGCGCGGCCTTCTCCAGCTCGTCCTCGGCGATGCCCGGGGAGACCTCCAGCCGCGCCTTGACCTTGCCCTTGACCTGCACGACGCAGGTGACGGTCTCGTCGACCACGTACGCCGGGTCGGCCACCGGGAAGTCCTGGTGCACCACGGAGTCCGTGTGCCCCAGCTTGCGCCACAGCTCCTCGGCGATGTGCGGGGCCAGCGGCGCGACCAGCAGCACCAGGGACTCCGCGACGGAGCGCGGCAGCGCCCCTCCGCGCTTGGTCAGGTGGTTGTTCAGCTCGGTGACCTTGGCGATGGCGGTGTTGAAGCGCATCCCCTCCAGGTCGCCGCGCACGCCGTCGATCGCCTTGTGCAGGGCGCGCAGGGTGTCCTCGTCGGTGGCGACGGCCCCGTCGTCGACGACCGTGACCTCGCCGCTCGTCTCGTCGACGATGTTGCGCCACAGCCGCTGCAGCAGCCGGAACTGGCCGACCACCGCGCGGGTGTCCCACGGACGGGACACGTCCAGCGGGCCCATGGCCATCTCGTACAGGCGCAGCGTGTCGGCCCCGTACTCGGCGCAGATCTCGTCCGGGGTGACCGCGTTCTTCAGGGACTTGCCCATCTTGCCCAGCAGCCGGGAGACCCGCTCGCCCTGGTACCAGTAGCCGCCGTCGCGCTCCTCCACCTCGGCGGCCGGCACGGCGATGCCCCGGCTGTCGCGGTAGACGTAGGCCTGGATCATGCCCTGGTTGAACAGCTTGTGGAACGGCTCCGCCGACGAGACGTGCCCCAGGTCGTACAGCACCTTGGACCAGAAGCGCGCGTACAGCAGGTGCAGCACGGCGTGTTCGGCGCCGCCGACGTACAGGTCGACGCCGCCGTGCGGCATGCCCTCCCGCGGGCCCATCCAGTACTGCTCGACGGCCGGGTCGACCAGCCGGTCGTCGTTGTGCGGGTCCAGGTAGCGCAGCTCGTACCAGCAGGAACCGGCCCAGTTGGGCATGGTGTTGGTCTCGCGGCGGTACTTCTTCGGCCCGTCGCCCAGGTCCAGGGTGACGTTGACCCAGTCCTCGTTGCGGGACAGCGGCGTCTCGGGCTGGGTGTCGGCGTCGTCCGGATCGAAGGTGCGGGGGCTGTAGTCCTCGACCTCGGGCAGCTCCAGCGGCAGCATCGACTCGGGCAGCGGGTGGGCGACGCCGTCCTCGTCGTAGACGATCGGGAAGGGCTCGCCCCAGTAGCGCTGCCGGCTGAACAGCCAGTCGCGCAGGCGGAAGTTGACGGTGCCCTCGCCGTGGCCCTCGCGCTCCAGCCATTCGATGATGCGCGCCTTGGCCTCGACGACGGACAGGCCGTCCAGGGAGATCTCGCCGTTCGACGAGTTGATGATCCTCGCGTCGTACGAGGCGAACGCGTTCTCCCAGGTGGAGGTGTCCGTGCCGCGGCCGTCGGTCGGCTCGACGATGCAGTGGATCGGCAGCTCGAAGGCGCGCGCGAACTCGAAGTCGCGCTGGTCGCCCGCCGGGACGGCCATGATCGCGCCGGTGCCGTAGCCCATCAGGACGTAGTCGGCGATGAAGACGGGGACCCGCTCGCCGTTGACCGGGTTGGTCGCGTACGCGCCGATGAAGACGCCGGTCTTGTCCTTGGCCTCGGCCTGCCGCTCGACGTCGGACTTGGCGGCGGCCTGCGCGCGGTAGGCGGCGACGGCCTCGGCGGGCGTGGCGTGTCCGCCGGTCCACACCGCGTGGGTGCCCTCGGGCCAGGCGTCCGGGGTGAACTTCTCGACCAGCGGGTGCTCGGGCGCCAGCACCATGTAGGTGGCGCCGAACAGGGTGTCGGGGCGCGTGGTGAAGACGGTGATGTCCTCGCCGTCGATGGGGAAGTCGACGCGGGCGCCCTCGGAGCGGCCGATCCAGTTGCGCTGCTGCAGCTTGATGGCCTCGGGCCAGTCCAGGGCGTCCAGGTCGTTCAGCAGGCGGTCCGCGTAGGCGGTGATGCGCATGTTCCACTGGCGCAGCTTGGCCTTGAAGACGGGGAAGTTGCCGCGCTCGGAACGGCCCTCGGCGGTGACCTCCTCGTTGGCCAGGACGGTGCCCAGGCCGGGGCACCAGTTGACCGGCGCGTCGGAGGCGTAGGCCAGGCGGTACCCGCTCAGGACGTCGGCGCGCTCCGCCGCGGTCAGTTCGCCCCAGGAGCGGTCGCCGGGGACGCCGCGCTCACCGGACTCGAACTGGGCGACCAGCTCGGCGATCGGGCGGGCCTTGTCCGCCTTCTCGTCGTACCAGGAGTTGAAGATCTGCAGGAAGATCCACTGGGTCCACTTGTAGTACTCGGGGTCGATCGTGGCGAACGACCGGCGCTTGTCGTGGCCCAGGCCCAGCCGGCGCAGCTGGGACTTCATGTTCTCCATGTTGGCCTCGGTCGACACCCGCGGGTGCGTGCCGGTCTGCACGGCGTACTGCTCGGCGGGCAGGCCGAAGGCGTCGAAGCCCAGGGTGTGCAGGACGTTGTGCCCGGTCATGCGCTGGAAGCGGGCGAAGACGTCGGTGGCGATGTACCCCAGCGGGTGTCCGACGTGCAGTCCCGCACCGGAGGGGTACGGGAACATGTCCATGATGAACTTCTTGGGCCGGGCGGCCGTCTCCGGATCGCCCGACAGGTCGCCGCTCGGGTTCGGCGCGGCGTACGTGCCCTCGGCGTCCCAGAAGTCCTGCCAGCGTGCCTCGATCTCGGCCGCCAGGGCGGCCGTGTAGCGGTGCGGCGCGGCCTCCGCGGCTGCGGTGGCAGCGGGGTTCGTCTCGCTCATGATCCTCAATGCTCCATCGATCGTCTCTGCCTGCTGCTGCGACTTCCTGGAAATGAAAAATCCCCTCGCACAGGAGGGGACGCCGCGCCGATTCCGGCCCGCCGGTCACCGGCGGTCGGGACTGATCAGCGCGGCTCGCTAAGCAGAAGGCGTACGGCACGCATGGCGCCAGGGTACCGCAGCCACCGATCGCGCCGCGACGCGCTGACCCGGAGTCAAAGGTTACTTCGCGTAACAACCGCTAAGGGGCATCGCAACGGTCTCATGATCTTTTGATAACAGCGCAATAACTCAAACCTCGTACTCATCGGTATGACGAGCCTTAGAGTTCGGCAGCGGGACCGCTTTACCGAACCTTCGGAGTTGCCCCCATGAACCCTCGCCCAGACAGCAGCCCACCCCCCGCACGGGGCCGGTCGGCTGCGGCTTCGGTGTGCCCGCTCCGCGTCGCGACGCCGGGAGGTGCGTCGTGAGGACGGACGACAGCACGGCGGACGACTGGCTCGTCGAGTTCCTCAACTTCGGTGTGGGCGTCCTGTCCCTGGTCTGTCTGAGCTGCTCGGTGATCTGGGGGCTCGTCGCCCAGGACCGGATCCTGCTCGGCCCCCGTCAGCGGATCTGGGCGCAGGCGGTGCACCGGACGACCGCGGTCGCCTCGATCGTCTTCCTGCTGGTGCACATCGTCATCAAGCTGGTCCTGGACCACACCACGTGGATCGCCGCGGTCGTCCCCTTCGGGCTGGCCCTCACGGACGACGAGGTCGTCGCCGGCAGGTCCTTCCTCATCGGGCTCGGCACCCTCGCCGGTCTGCTGATGATCTTCGTGGGCGTCACCGGCGTGCTGCGCAACCGCTTCGCCTCCCCGGCGCCGGTCGCGGCCCGCTGGCGGGCGATGCACATGCTGGCCTATCCGGCCTGGTGCGCCGCGCTGGTGCACGGCCTCTACGCGGGTCGAGCGGCCAAGCCGGTCTTCCTGATCCTCTACGGGCTGTCCGTGGTCGGCGTCACGGCGGCCCTCGTCGTGCGCGCCTCCCCGCCCCGGGTGAAGCGCAGGATCGCCGACCGGGTCACCGCACTGCTCGGCACCGCCGACCAGCGGCGGGGCCGCGAGGAGCGGCTGGAGGAGAGCCGGTCCCGGGCGGCCGGCTCCGCACTGGCCGGGTACGGCGGCGGACGCGGCTCCGCGCGGGACGACGAGCGCCCGCGCGGCGAACGCCCGCCGTACGAGACGGCCGGACGCGTCCCCGCCCCGGAACCGGCGAACGGCTTCGCGGCCGCCTACCGCGCCGTGTCGACGCCCGCCCGGCCGGCGGCCGGACAGCCGCCGCTCCCCGACGCGACCGCGCGCATGGAACTGCCGCCGGACATGTGGCCCACGGAGGCCGTCCCGCGCGTGGACGGCCCCTCCAGCACCTCGGGCGACTGGCCGATCCCGTCCCCGCCGCCGGTCGGCGAGGCCCCGCCCTCGGCGTACGACCCGCTCCAGGACACCGGATACACCATCCCGGCCCATGACAATTCGGCCGCCTCCGGGTTCGGTTCACGTGATGTGCGCGACACCGGTGAGACGAACACCCTCTACGGCACGTACCACCCGGATGACACGTACAACAGCGGTCCCGCCAATGCACCACTCCCCGGTGCGTCGCCCTCGTCGTCCTACGACTTCGACGCACCGGGCTCGGGCGAACCTTGGAACACGCCGTCCGGAGGCTACAAGTGAACGAGGCCCTGCCCGACGTACCTGAAGTCCGCGTGGTCGGCCTTCCCCAGCTCACGTCGGGCTTCGACCTTGTCGACCGGCTCGACCTGCCCATGCACCTCAAGGTGCACGGGCCGCTCGAGCCCCTGGGCGGTGAGCAGCTCGCGCAGCTCGCCGAACGCATCAACCTCAGGGGCCGCGGCGGCGCGGGGTTCCCCTTCCACCGGAAGCTGCGCTCGGTCGCCGAATCTGCGATCAAGCGCGGCGTGAGGCCGGTCGTCGTCGTCAACGGCAGCGAGGACGAGCCGGCCTGCCGCAAGGACACGGTGCTGATCAACCGCGCCCCGCACCTCATCCTGGACGGCGCGCTGCTGTGCGCCGAGGCCATGGGGGCCCGCACGCTCGTGGTGGGGGTCACCCGGGAGTCCACCCAGCGCTCCATGGAGGCCGCGCTCGCCGAGCGCGGCCTGAACAACGGCCGCCGCTCCGCGCTGCGCGCCCGCGTGCAGCGCAACCCGGTCCGCATGGTCACGGGCGCGGCGGCCTCCCTGATCCGTTCCATCGACGGCGGCCCGGCCATCCCGCCGGGCCGCAAGGTCAGCGCCTCGAAGAACGGCGTCGGCGGCGCGCCCACGCTGCTGTCCAACGCCGAGACCTTCGCCCAGCTCGCCATCGCCGCCCGCATCGGCCCGGAGCGCTACGGCAACACCGGCCTGTACGACGAGCCGGGCACCGTGATGCTCACGGTGTCCGGGGCGGTGGCCCGCCCCATGGTGATCGAGGTGCCGACGGGCGTGCCGCTGCGCTACGTCCTCCAGCTGGCCGGCGCCCCGCCGGTGCCGCAGGGGGTGCTGACCGGCGGCTACCACGGCAAGTGGATCGACGCGGCGACCGTCGACGAGGCGATCGTCTCCCGCAACTCCCTGGACGCGGTGGGCGGTTCGCTGGGCGCGGGCGCGATCCTGCCGATCAGTCAGGACACCTGTCCGCTGGGCGAGTCGCTGCGGGTCGCCCAGTGGCTGGCGGAGGAGAGCGCGGGCCAGTGCGGCCCCTGCTACCTGGGGCTGCCGGCCGCCGCGCGCGGCCTGGAGGACATCCTGGGCGGCGGCGGTCCCGCCGCCCTGGAGGCGGTCAAGCAGGTCGCCAGGAACGTGAAGCGGCGCGGGGCGTGTTCGCACCCGGACGGCTCCGCGATGTTCCTGGAGTCGACCCTCAAGGCGTTCACCGACGACCTCGCCGCGCATGTCCTCGGCAACGGCTGCGGACGGCCCGTGGCGGGCGTCCTGCCGCTCTTCGAGGGGGGCAGGGCCCCCACGGGCATCCCGGGCGGCGGGGCGGAGAACGGGCCCAGCCGCCAGAAGATCTACGTCGACTGGACGCTGTGCCGGGGCCACGGACTGTGCGCGGACATCCTCCCGGAGGTCTTCCAGCTCGGCGCGGACGGTTTCCCGACGGTGGCTCAGGCCCAGGTGCCGCGTTTCGCCGAGGCGAAGGCGCTGCGGGCGGTGCGCCGCTGCCCGGCGCTGGCGCTGCGCATCGAGGACGAGACGCCCCAGGCCAAGGCGCCGTCCCGCAATCTGCCGGTGCTCTCCCAGGGACGCGGCCGGCGGGCCCTGGGCCGCTGAGACGGGTCCGCCCCCGCGGCCGACGGGGGCGGACACCGGACACCGGACACCGCCGGGCTCCGCCGCCCGTGACCGGACACAACCAGTGAGGGCGGACCACCCGTTCGGGTGATCCGCCCTCTTCTTCTGTGGAGCTAAGGAGAATTGAACTCCTGACCTCCTGCATGCCATGCAGGCGCTCTACCAACTGAGCTATAGCCCCTCGACGCCACGCGGCGGAACCGCATGTTGTCCGTGTCGCCCGGTTTCCCCGGCGGCGACGCCAACTTTACACGGTCCACCCGGCCCAACACCAAATCGGTTTCGCTTCGCTCGCCGATGTCCCGGATTGCCCCACCGGGACTACGCGGTCACGAACGAATAGAAGCGCTTGAGCGTGCAGTGCTCCTCCAGCAGCCGGCCGTAGATCGGCTCCCCCTCGAGTTCCCGGTACGTCTCGATGGGATCGCCTTTTATGATCAGCGCCCGCGCGCATTCCTCGCACCAGTACTGGTAGTCGGGGTTGAGCGGTTCCATGTCCCGGACGATCGGCGTGCCGCTGCCGCACCAGTCGCACTTCCGCCTGTGTGCACCCATGGGTCAGCTCCAGCGGTGGCCGCAGGCCGTGCGCGCGGATCCGGGGGAAGGGCGGCCGGGACGGGTCGGGGTCCGTCGCGTCGACACCGCTCCGAGGAGGTGGTCGACCTCCTCGAGGATGCTCGCAGGCATCACAACTCCCTCCCGTCGGGCCGCGCCCCCTTCCGGCCGTTTGATTCTGCCACGGCCGGGCCGACCCGGTCAGTGACGCCGGGGTACCGGTCGGGACACGGTCCGGTGCCTCGCGGGGATATACGCGCACCGGGGCCGTGCCGCTCATCCGCGGGCAACGAAAAAACCCACCTCCCCGAGGGAGGTGGGATCTTCGTCATGTGGAGCTAAGGAGAATTGAACTCCTGACCTCCTGCATGCCATGCAGGCGCTCTACCAACTGAGCTATAGCCCCTGGCAGCCACACGGGGTGACTTCCCGGTGTTCCCTCCCGCTCGGCGGGGCGAACAAGAAGAACTTTAGCCTGCGACCTGCCGGAAAGTGAAATCCGGGTCCCGGGGGTGCCCCGGGGCCGGATCCGAGCACGCTCAGTCGTCGTCGCCGAGCACCGGTTCCGGCAGGGTGCCCGCGTTGTGCTCGAGCAGCCGCCAGCCCCGGGCGCCCTCGCCGAGGACGGACCAGCAGCAGTTGGTGAGGCCGCCCAGACCCTCCCAGTTGTGCGGGTCGAGACCGAGCAGCCGGCCGATGGTGGTGCGGATGGTGCCGCCGTGGCTGACCACGACGAGCGTGCCGTCCTCCGGGAGCTTCTCGACGTGCCGCAGCACCACGGGGGCGGCGCGGTCGGCGACCTCGGTCTCCAGTTCGCCGCCGCCCCGGCGGACCGGCTCGCCGCGCTTCCACGCGGCGTACTCGTCGCCGTACCTGGCGATGATCTCCTCGTGCGTCAGCCCCTGCCAGACGCCCGCGTAGGTCTCCCGCAGGCCCTCGTCGAGGGTGACCTCCAGGCCGGTGAGCGCGGCGAGCTCGGCGGCGGTGGCCGCGGCCCGCTTGAGGTCGGAGGCGACGATCGCGTCCGGCTTCAGCCCCGCGAGGAGGCGGGCGGCCCGACGGGCCTGGGCGACACCGGTCTCGGTGAGGTCCACGTCCGTGGAGCCCTGGAAGCGGCGCTCCACGTTCCAGGACGTCTGGCCGTGCCGCCACAGGATGATGCGGCGGCCCCGGCGCGCGGACCCGCCCACCCCACCGGTGGCGCTCACCACTCACCGCCCGGCTGCGCGGCCTCCTCGGCCTCCTGCAGCTTCGCGTGCTCGGCGGCCTTGCCGCGGGTGGCCTTGGCCTCCTCGGGCAGCTCCAGCTCGGGGCAGTCCTTCCACAGCCGCTCCAGGGCGTAGAAGACGCGCTCCTCGCTGTGCTGGACGTGGACGACGATGTCGACGTAGTCGAGCAGCACCCAGCGGGCCTCGCGGTCGCCCTCGCGGCGGACCGGCTTGGCGCCGAGCTCCTTGCTGAGCCGCTCCTCGATCTCGTCGACGATCGACTTGACCTGGCGGTCGTTGGGCGCGGAGGCCAGCAGGAAGGCATCGGTGATGGACAGCACGTCACTGACGTCGTAGGCGACGATGTCGTGCGCGAGCTTGTCGGCGGCCGCCTGGGCGGCGGTGGTGACGAGCTCGAGGGAACGGTCGGTTGCGGTCACTGCGAGGCTTTCGGTCGGTGGACACTTGCCCCCAAGGGTCTCACGGACCGCCGGGCGCACCCACGCGACGACGGAGGGGTGCGCCCGGGACGGGCTACGAGCCGGGGTCGTAGTCCTGGCCGAGGACGACCGAGACGCGGGCGTTCGCGGAGGTTCCGCCCTTGGTGACGGAGCCGGCGGGCAGTCCCAGGGTCTTGGCGACCTCGGTGGCGTTCTCCTTGTCCGCGGCGTCCGCGTAGACGACCTTCGAGGAGGCCTCGGTGCCGGCGGCGCCCGCGTCCCGGAAGGTGAAGCCGCCGTTGAGGAGGACCACGCGGGCCTTCTCGGTGTGGCCCTTCACTCCGCTGGCGTTGCGCACGGAGACGCTGACGGCGGCGTCCGGGTCGGGACTCTTGGCGGTGCCGCCGAGGACGTCCTTGACGACGCTGTCGCTCGCCTCGGCGGTGAGCGTGCCGTCGTCCTGCACGGGCAGCACCGCGGTCTTGTGGTCGCCGCCCTTGGCGCGGTCGGAGAGCCGGGCGAGGAAGGTGCCCAGGTCCTTGTCGGTGAGCGGCGGTTCGATGATCTGCCCGAGGGTCTGGACGGTGGTGGTGGCGGCGTCCGGGTCGGAGGTCAGCTTGCGCAGGACGCCGTGCAGGACCTGGCCGAACCGCTCCAGCTGGGCGTTCGGGGCCTCGCCGGAGCCGCGGTGGGTGGCGTAGGCGACGGCCATCCTGCCGCTGAGGGTCTGTCCCTTCCCCTTCCTGACCAGGGGTGCCTCGCCCTTCTTGGCGTCCGGGTCGGGCACGTCGGCGTCGGTGTCGACCTCGATGTCGCCGACCAGGTCGACGAGGGTGAGCAGGAAGGGGGTGTCCAGCCGCCAGGTGCCCTCGATGGCGGTGCCGAGGACGGTGTCGAGGGCGGTCCTGGTGCCCTCGGAGCCGTCGTCCTCGACCGACTTGGCGAGCGTGGTGGTGGTGCCGTCGTCGGCGGTCAGGACGAGGGAGTTGGGCAGCAGCACGGTGGTGCCCTGCTCGGTGGTGGTGTTGTCGACGAGCAGCGCGGTGGCGGTGCCGCCGTTCTCGGTGTCGTGCAGGTGGACGACGAGGACGTCCCGCTTCTGGGCGCCCGCGGCCGTCGTGGTGCCCGTACCGGAGCCGGAGCCGGACAGGCCCGGCAGCTTCCCCGCGTACCAGAGGTAGCCGACACCGCCGGCCGCGACCAGGGCGAACACCACGACGAGGGCGATGATCCGGCTGCGGGCGCGGCGCTTGGCCTCCTCACGGCGCTCGGTGCGGTTCTCCGTGAACTTCATCCAGTCGATGACGTCCTCGGAGTCGCCGTCGGGCTCCTCGACGAAGGCGAACTGCTCGGTGCGGTACTCCGGCGCGGGTTCGGCGGGGCCCTGCTCGTCGTCGGCCGGGCCGGGCTGCTGCGGGATGTGCGCGGTCTGCTCGGTGACGCGGGACTGCGGCCCGGTGTGCGCGGCCTGCCCGTAGGGGTCGTACGGAGCGTCCTGGCCGCCCTGGCCGCCCTGCTGGGCGCCGTGGGGGGCGTAGGTGTCGTAGGTCTCGTAGGTGTCGTAGGACGGCTGCTGCGGGGCGCCGGTCCCGGTCCCGTAGGGGTCGTACGCGGGCTGCTGGTGTCCGCCCGCGTGGTACGGGTCGTAGCCGTAGCCCTGCTGCTGGTAGGCGTCGTACTGCTGGGCCTGCCCGCCCTGCTGGTCCGCAGCCTGGCGGTAGACGGGTCGGCCGTACTCGTCGTAGCCGACGAGCTCGTACGGGGCGCCCCCGTCGGCCCCGTACCCCGCGTCGTATCGGTCGTTCACCGGTGGTGCCCCTCTCGGCTCACTCGCCGCGGTACAGCTCGCGCTTGTCGATGTAGCGCACGACTCCGTCCGGCACCAGGTACCAGACGGGTTCCCCCTTGGCGACCCTCGCGCGGCAGTCCGTCGAGGAGATGGCGAGGGCGGGAACCTCCACCAGCGAGACACCGCCCTCGGGCAGGCCGGCGTCGGTCAGGTGGTGTCCGGGCCGGGTCACGCCGATGAAGTGCGACAGGGAGAAGAGTTCCTCGCTGTCGCGCCAGGTCAGGATCTGGGCGAGGGCGTCGGCGCCGGTGATGAAGAACAGGTCCGTGTCCGGGTTGAGCGCGCTCAGGTCGCGCAGGGTGTCCACGGTGTAGGTGGGGCCGCCGCGGTCGATGTCGATGCGGCTCACCGAGAACTGCGGGTTCTCTGCGGTCGCGATGACCGTCATCAGGTAGCGGTCCTCGGCCGCGGAGACCGCGCGGTGGCTCTTCTGCCACGGCTGGCCGGTGGGGACGAACACCACCTCGTCCAGGTGGAACTGTGCGGCGACCTCACTGGCGGCCACCAGGTGCCCGTGGTGGATCGGGTCGAAGGTGCCGCCCATCACGCCGAGTCGGCGCCTGCCCTGCCGCACCGGGCCGCTGCCGGGGCCGGTGGGCATGTCCTGCTCTCCCATGCGTGCAGACCCTACCGGCCCGGCCTGAGGACCCCGTCCGCCAGGGCGTCCGACGGGATGCTCAGCGGTCGCGGTTGAAGCGGGTGGTGATCCACAGCAGGAGCAGCAGGACGAACAGGGCGCCGCCGCCGGTGAGGGCGGGGCTGAGGCTCTCGTGGTTGCCCCCGTGCTCTCCGCCCTCGGCGGCGAGGGTGACCAACTGGGCAGCGGTGCTGTGGATGCTCATCTTCGGCAGGACCTATCGCGTGTGGGCGGACAAGGACGTCGGCTCATCGTAAGCGGGCGCCTTCGCGTCGATCACGCCGACTCCGCCGTTACGGGCGCGGTGGCGGGCGGAAGGAACCTTCTCCGCCGCTCAGTCGTCCTTCCGGCTGTAGCCGCGCAACAGGAACCACGCGGTGAGCGCACAGCCCACCACCATCACGATCAGAAGTATCCGGAGCAGGGTCCCCGCACCTCCTCGGCCGTCCCGTCGTCCCTCACTGCCCGTCCACGGTAACCCCGCCTGGGCCGGGCGTCGCCGCGGGGGGGAGCGAAGGGCCGCGCGAGGGGCCGCGCAGGACCACTCAGACACACAGGGGGACACATGTCCGACGGCCGTCAGCACCACGGGCACGAGGGCGTGCCGGGCAGGCAGCGCAGGCGCTTCCCCGGGATCTCCTCGCGGGCGTACGAGCACCCGGCGGACCGCTCGGCGCTGGTCGCGCTGCGCAGGCTGAGCGGTTTCGACACGGTCTTCAAGGCGCTGAGCGGGCTGCTGCCCGAGCGCAGTCTGCGGCTGCTGTTCCTGTCCGACTCGGTGCGGGTCTCGGACCGGCAGTTCGCGCACCTCAACGACATGCTGCGGGACGCCTGCCACATCCTGGACCTGGAGAAGGTCCCGCAGATGTACGTCAAGCAGGACCCCGGCCCCAACGCCATGTGCATCGGTCTCGACGAGCCGATCATCGTGGTGACCACGGGACTGGTGGAGCTGCTGGACGAGGAGGAGATGCGGGCGGTCGTCGGACACGAGGTCGGGCACGCGCTGTCCGGGCACTCGGTGTACCGGACGGTCCTGCTGTTCCTGACGTCGCTCGCGGTCCGGGTCGCGTGGATCCCGCTCGGCAACGTCGCGGTCATGGCGATCGTGACGGCGCTGCGGGAGTGGTTCCGCAAGTCGGAGCTGTCGGCGGACCGCGCGGGGCTGCTGGTCGGCCAGGACGTGCAGGCCTCGATGCGCGGACTGATGAAGATCGCGGGCGGCAACCACCTGCACGAGATGAACGTGGACGCGTTCCTGGAGCAGGCCGAGGAGTACGAGTCCGCGGGCGACCTGCGCGACTCGGTGCTGAAGATCCTCAACGTGCTGCCCCGCTCGCACCCGTTCACCACCGTGCGGGCGGCCGAGCTGAGGAAGTGGGCGGCCTCCCGTGACTACCAGCGGATCATGGACGGTCACTACCCGCGCCGCGACGAGGACCGGGACGCCTCGGTGCGGGACTCCTGGCGGGAGTCGGCGAGCAGCTACGCGGACGAGGTGCGCACCTCCAAGGACCCGCTGATGAAGCTGGTCAGCGACATCGCGGGCGGCGCCGGCGACCTGGGCGGCCGGGTCCGCCGCGGCTTCGGCGGTTTCACGTCCGCGCCGCCGAAGCCGTCCGGGCCGGCGTCCCGGGAGCCGGGCGCGGAGGACGACGCGCCGCCGCGCGACGACGCGTAGGGCGGCCGGACCCCGGGCGGGACCCGCGTTTCCCGTCCGGTCCGGGGCCGGTCCCGCGAGCCGCGACGGGTGAGGGGACCACACGGGGCGGGCGTGGGTGACGGGCGCGGCGCCGCCCGCTTCACAGCTTCGGCTGTGCGCCCGGCGCGAGGGAGCCGCACAGGGCCGGGACGCCGCCCGTGGCGTACGGGTCGGTGCCGGCGGGGGCGGTCTCCTTCGGCGTCTGCCCGGCCAGCAGCGGGCGCAGCCGGGCGGCGGAGTCCTCCGCGCAGGACAGGGGACCGGCCTGGACGCGGGCGACGACGAGTTCCGCCCGGTGCAGGCGCAGGTCGTCGCGGTCGAAGCGGAAGCGCAGTTCGCGCCGGACGGTGAACAGCGACGCCGCGGCGTCCCGGCCGGCTCCGGCCGGGAGCAGCGCGTAGGCGAACGTGTGGTCGGTGGTGACCTCGAGGGTGGCGGAGTCCGTCTCGGCGGCCCGCATGGTGCCCCGGACCCGGATCTCGTGGTCCGCCAGCCGCACCCGGGCGGGGTCGAAGCGGACCAGCCATCCGGTGGGGGCGTGCCGTCCGTCGGCGGCGGGCCGGGTGAAGCTCCGGTCGAACTGGTCCAGCTGGCCGGAGTCCAGCAGCTGCCGTACGGGCCGGGTCTCGCCGCCGGTGAGCACGCCCGGGTCGAGGGAGGAGCGCACCAGGTAGTCCTTGGCGGTGAGCAGCGCGGTCACCACCTGGCCGTCGGAGAAGTGCGCGGTGCGCCGGGAGGCCGGGAGCGGCACCCCCTCGGCGCCGGGCCGGAACCGCGCCGCCGGGCTGCGCGCGTACAGCCGCTCGACATCGGTGGTGCCGGGGACCTCGCCCCGCGGGGCGAGCGGGACGACGGTCGTCCGCAGCGGCTCGGCGGGCTCCTCGGCGGCGGGGTTCCGGTAGGGGTGGCGCAGGCCCATGTAGACGGCGGTGCCGAAGGCGACGGCGATCAGCAGGACCAGGATCAGCGCCTGCCGGGGCAGACCGCCCCGGCGCATCGGCGGGCGGCGGCGCACGGCGGGCGCGTGGTCGGTGATGCGCTGCTCGGCGGAGTACTCCTGGAGCCGGGCAGCGCGGACGAAGGACTCGTCGAAGACGACGGACCCGTACTCGTCCTCTCCACCTCCGGGGGCTCCCTCGGGCGTCCCCTCGGGCGGGTCCGAAGGCCCTCCCATACCTTCAAGGGTAGGTCCGGGGAGGTTCCGGTAAACGCCCCGCCGCAGTCGAGTTGTGGCAGGTTCCCGTCAGGCGGGCGGCCCGTTTCAGGGACTGCGCGGGACCACCGGGACGGCCGGCCGGGAGGAGTCGGCCGACGCGGAGGGCGTCACCGCTCCGCCCTGCTCGACGCCGGTGGTGGCGGGCGGCGGGGCCGGGTCCTGGCGGCCCGAGGAGGCGCCGCGGTAGACGGCCGAGAAGGCGAGCGCGACCATGCCGACGCCCATCACCAGGGCGAGCATCCAGGCGACGGGGCGGTGCCAGCGCACCTGCCGGCCGTAGGGGCCCGGGGAGCCGTGGTCGTCGTCCAGGGCGTCCGGGTCGTCGTCCGGGCCGCCGTAGCCGGGAACGCCCCGGTAGCCGCCGTACCCGTCGTCGTGCCGCTCGCC
Source organism: Streptomyces sp. NPDC126497 (assembly GCF_040302425.1). Taxonomy (NCBI): domain Bacteria; kingdom Bacillati; phylum Actinomycetota; class Actinomycetes; order Kitasatosporales; family Streptomycetaceae; genus Streptomyces; species Streptomyces sp. NPDC126497. The sequence goes on along the minus strand of NZ_JBEORT010000077.1, from coordinate 16,695 downwards.
GCGCGCACGGGCCCGGTGGGCCTCGGCCTCGGCTCTGGCCTGTGCGGCCGCCAGGAGGCGTTCGACGGCGGTCGGCTCGTGCACCTCGGCCGCCCGTACGAAGGCCTCGTCGAAGACCACGGAGGCGAACTCTTCGTCCGACACCCCGCGGTCGTGGTCGTCGTCGGGCTCCCAGCCGTCAGGGAACGGCGTGCCCCCCACGTCCTCCGGCACGGATCCAGAGTAGACCTGGGGGGTCATTTTGGGCAGACGGTACGGAAATTCATCCGTCCGACGAGACGTCCCCGGCGCCGCTCCCCCTTCCGTGCGCGGGTCAGCGCCGTACGTGGCCGTCGCCGGTGACGATGTACTTCGTGCTGGTCAGCTCGGGCAGGCCCATCGGCCCCCGGGCGTGCAGCTTCTGCGTGGAGATGCCGATCTCCGCGCCGAAGCCGAACTGGCCGCCGTCGGTGAACCGGGTCGAGGCGTTCACCGCGACCGTGGTGGAGTCCACCAGCTGGGTGAAGCGGCGGGCGGCCTGCTGCGAGGTGGTGACGATGGCCTCGGTGTGGCCGGAGGTCCACAGCCGGATGTGCTCGACGGCCCGGTCGAGGGAGTCGACGACGGCGGCGGCGATGTCGTGGGAGAGGTACTCGGTCTCCCAGTCCTCCGTGGTGGCCTCCACGACGGTGGCGCGGGAGTCCTTGGCGTACGCCATCACGCGTTCGTCGGCGTGCACGGTCACCCCGGCGTCGGCGAGGGCGTCCAGGGCGCGCGGCAGGAACTCGGCGGCGATGTCCTGGTGGACCAGGAGGGTCTCGGCGGCGTTGCACACGCCGACCCGCTGGGCCTTGGAGTTGACCAGGATCTCGACGGCCGTGTCGAGGTCGGCCCGCGCGTCGACGTAGACGTGGCAGTTGCCGGTTCCGGTCTCGATGACCGGGACGACCGACTCCTGGACGACCGTGTTGATCAGGGAGGCGCCGCCGCGCGGGATGAGCACGTCGACCAGGCCGCGGGCGCGCATCAGCTCGCGCACGCTGTCCCGGCTCTCACCGGGCACCAGCTGCACGGCGTCGGCGGGCAGCCCGGCGCCGTGCACGGCGTCGCGCAGCACCCGCACCAGCGCGGTGTTCGACCGGTACGCGGAGGACGAGCCGCGCAGCAGGACCGCGTTGCCGGACTTCAGGCAGAGGGCGGCGGCGTCGACCGTCACGTTGGGGCGGCCCTCGTAGATGATCCCGACGACGCCGAGCGGCACCCGCACCTGACGCAGGTCGATGCCGTTGGGCAGGGTCGAGCCGCGGACGACCTCGCCGACCGGGTCGGGCAGCGCGGCCACGTCCCGCACGTCGGAGGCGATCGCGCGCACCCGCTCGGGGGTGAGGGTGAGCCGGTCGATCATGCCCTCGCCGGTGCCGGCCTCACGGGCCCTGGCCACGTCCTGGGCGTTGGCCTCGACGATCTCGCTCGTGCGGACCTCCAGCGCGTCCGCGATGGCGAGCAGCGCGTCGTCCTTGGCGGCCCGCGGCAGCGGCGCGAGGGTGGCGGCGGCGCCCTTGGCACGGTAGGCGGCCTGACTGACCGGGGACATCGAGTCGTAAGGCGAGAGCGTGGTCATGGGGGAAGGGTAGTGCGGCGGCGGCCGGCGGCCGATGTTCGTCCCATGTCCCGAGACGGAACCGATATGTACCGCTCGCCACCTTTTGCCCCCGCGCGTCACGCCCCTCGGCCGACGGGCCCCGACGGCGGGCGGCCGGGTCCGCGGGAGCGGCGCCGGGCGGCACCCCCCTAGAAGGGATGGACTCCGACGGGGGTGGCCGGGACCGGCCCGTACCCGGCGGCGACGCGCTGGTGGTAGGTGGCCCGGTCGATGACCTCCAGGCCGACGATCTCCCAGGGCGGCAGGCCGGCGGTCCGCCGGTGCTCGCCCCACAGGCGCAGCGCCACGGCGGCCGCGTCGTGCAGGTCGCGCGCCTCCTCCCAGTAGCGGATCTCCGCGTGGTCGTCGGCGTAGCGGCTGGTCAGCAGGAAGGGGTGGTCGTGGGCGAGCTGTTCCAGGGCCCGCCGGACCTCGGCGACCGGGGCCGGTTCGCCGGAGACGCTGAGGGTGACGTGCCACAGCCGGGGCAGGTCGCGGGCCTCGCCGCCGCCCTGGCGCCGGTCGCCGGCCGCGACGCTGCTCAGGGCGCGCTCGTCGCCGGCCGGACGAAATCCGGCACCGCGGGACGCCGTCGTCCCCGGGCGCACTCGTCTCACGACGGCCTCCTTCACGCGCGGACCCACCCGGCGGTCGGGCGGATGTGTCCTCGCAACAAAGTGGAGCAGGCCTCCGGGGATCGCGGGGCGCTTTTGCGGAACGTCCACCACCGCGGGCCGACGTTTCGGGGCATTACGGGTGCAGGACCACCAGATCGTCCCTGTGTACGACCTCGCGTTCGTACTCCGGGCCGAGGTCCCGGGCGAGTTCACGGGTCGAACGGCCGATCAGGAGGGGGATCTCCTTGGCGTCGAAGTTGACCAGCCCCCGGGCCACCGCCCGCCCCTCGCCGTCCCGCAGCTCCACCGGGTCGCCCGCGCTGAACTCGCCCTCGACGCCCGCGATCCCGGCCGGCAGCAGCGACTTGCGGCCCTGGACGACCGCGCGCACCGCGCCGTCGTCCAGGGTGATCGAGCCCTGCGGGGCGGAGGCGTGCTGGAGCCACAGCAGCCGGTCGGCGGAGCGGCGGCCGGTGGGGTGGAAGTAGGTGCCGGTGTCACCGCCGCCCAGCGCCTCCGCCGCGTGGACCGCGCTGGTCAGCACCACCCGGATGCCGGCGGCGGCGGCGATCGAGGCGGCCTCGACCTTGGTGACCATGCCGCCGGTGCCGACGCCCGCCTTGCCGGCGCTGCCGATCTCGACGTGGGCGAGGTCCTCGGGACCCCTCACCTCGGCGATGCGCGAGGTGCCGGGGCGGGCGGGGTCGCCGTCGTAGACGCCGTCCACGTCGGAGAGCAGGACCAGCAGGTCGGCGTGGACCAGGTGGGCGACGAGGGCGGCGAGCCGGTCGTTGTCGCCGAAGCGGATCTCGTCGGTGGCGACGGTGTCGTTCTCGTTGACGATCGGGAACGCGCCCATCGCCAGCAGCTTGTCGAGGGTGCGGGAGGCGTTGCGGTGGTGGGCGCGGCGGCTCATGTCGTCGCTGGTCAGCAGCACCTGGCCGACCCGGACGCCGTAGCGCGCGAAGGAGGCGGTGTAGCGGGCGACCAGCAGCCCCTGGCCGACGCTGGCGGCGGCCTGCTGCCGGGCCAGGTCCCGGGGGCGGCGGCGCAGGCCCAGCGGGGCGAGGCCGGCGGCGATGGCCCCGGAGGAGACGAGGACGATCTCCCGCTCCCCCCCGCTCCTGCTCTTCGCCAGCACGTCGACGAGCGCGTCCACGCGGTCGGCGTCCAGACCGCCCGCCGCGGTGGTCAGCGACGAGGAGCCGACCTTGACGACGATCCTGCGCGCCTCGCCCACGGCCTGCCTCGCCCCTGCCACCCTGCCGCCCGCCCCTCACGTCGTCCGATCACCACCCGGCAATCTACGCGAAGCGGATCGGCGGGCGCTCGGCGTCCCACCCTCCGGACCGGGCACCCGTAGTGACCGGACGAACACGTACCGCACGCGGCGGAAAGGTTGTATTAGGTGCCCATGGAAATCAAAGAAACTTTAAACGTAATGTGAACGTCTGAATGACTCTGTGATCCTGAAGGGCGCCCTGTGAGACGCATCCTGCTCCGATCGGGCAAGAGCCCGTTCGACGTCGTACCCGTGGAAGAGGCCCTGCACCGGGACGTCATCGCCACCAACTCGGGCAACCTGATCTTCAGTGACGCCGCTCACAAGATCCTCACCGCACCCGACACCGAGGTCGTCTCCAACGGCGTGCAGACGAACGTCGCGGCGGCCGGACGGATCAACGACGAGTACGACGCGTTCGTGGTGCCGCTGGCCAACGCCTTCCGGCCGTCGTTCGAGGGTTCCCTGGAACGCCTGACCCGGCTGATCAGCAAGCTGAAGATCCCGGTCGTGGTGCTCGGGGTCGGCGCGCAGAGCGGGATCACGTACGACGCGGACCGGCTGAAGGCCATGGAACCGACCGTGCGCGCCTTCTGCTCGGCCGTGCTGGAGCGCAGCGCGTCGATCGGTGTGCGCGGCGAGTTCACCGAGCGGTACCTCAACGAGATGGGCTTCAGGGACGTGGAGGTCATCGGCTGCCCGTCGATGTTCCTGCACGGCGACAAGCTCACCGTGGAGAAGAAGGCGGCGGCGCTGACCCCCGAGTCGCGGATCGCGATCAACGGCTCCCACGCGGCGATGCGCAACGGCGGCCTGCACAAGATCCTCGGCCGCGCCCACGCGCGCTACCCGAACCTGCGCTACATCGGCCAGAACCTCACCGACGCCAAGCAACTGCACTGGCGGGACGTGAACTCCCCGGACGGCCGGATCACCCTGATGCCGACCCACCCGGACCACCCGATGTACCGGGAGGACAAGGTCCGCGTGTACATCGACCCGCAGACCTGGTTCGACGACCTGCGGGACTTCGACTACTCCTTCGGCTCGCGCATCCACGGCAACATCGCCGCGCTGCTGGCGGGCACGCCCGCGACGGTGCTGGCCTTCGACTCGCGCACGCTGGAGCTGTGCCGCTACTTCGAGATACCGCACCAGCGGCTCGACCGCACGGCCCCCGACACCGACCCCGCCGAGCTGTACGAGAAGGCCGACTTCAGCGCGTTGACCGGCAACCACCGCGAGCGGTTCGACCGGTTCACCGCGTTCCTCGACAAGAACGGCCTGCAGAACACCTTCACGCACGGCGACGGCGGAGCGGCGTTCGACGAGAAGCTCCGGTCCCTGTCCTTCCCCCCGGGCATCCGTCCCTGGATCGACGACGACCCCGCCTCGCTCACCGCGCGGCTCGGCTGGATGTACGGCCGGGTCGCCGAACTCACCGCGGACAACGCCAAGCTGAAGCGTGACCTGGCGAAGGCCAGGTCCGGCGCGAAGGCCACCGCCAAGACGGCCGCGCCCGCCGCGAAGACCTCGGTCTACCGCCGCGCGCGGCGCGTGGTGGTCCGCCCCCTGCGGCGTGCGCTGCAGCCGGGGCGGCAGCCCGCGCCGAAGGACGGCGGGACCGCCTAGCACGGTCGGGTCACTCCAGGGTCCGGACACCCGCGTGTCGTCCGGAGGCCGGCGCGCGTTAACCCGGGCGCCCGTTCCGCGCCGACCCTGGAGTGACCGCAGTGCCCGACCCCTCGTCCCCCCGGCGGCGGACCGCCGTCCAGTCGTTCGTCCTCGCCGTCGCGTCGGCCGCCTGCGTCGCGCAGGCCGTCGCCGCGCTGCGTCCCCATGTGCCGCTGCTGCTCGTCTCGACCGCCGTCTCCCTGGCGGTCGAGGGCGTGCTGCACCGGTGGCAGCCCGGCATGGCGGCGCTGTTCGCCAAGTCGCACGCGGACGTCACCGTCCGCCACGTGCTGCGCGACCTGTTGCTGGTGGCGGGACTGCTGCGGCTCGGCGAACAGCACCGGGAGACGCAGTACGCGCCGCTCGTCGCGGGGTTGCTCGCCTTCTACGCGCTGCACTGCGCGGTCCAGGCGGTGTCCGTGCTGGTCCGCCGCACCCGCACGCTGCCGGTGCTGACCCGCAACATCGACGCCTCGGCGCTGCGGCTGTCCCCCGCCCCGGCCGCGCTGCTGCGCCGTCCCGGCCACCGGCTGCTGGTGTTCGGCCTGCCGGCCACGGCCGGGCTGGCGGCGACGGCGGTCACCGACGACGTCCGGTACGGGGCGGCCGGTGTCGCACTGGCGCTGCTGCTCACGTCCGCGGGGCTGTGCGCGCTGCTGCTGCGGCTGCTGCCCGGCCGGCGTCCCGCGGGCGAGCAGGAGGTGCTCGACTGGTTCGACGCGTGGCTGGCCGAGTACCGGCCCACGGTCGGCCTGTACTTCTCCGGCGGTCCGTCCTCCGCCTACCAGGCCAACATGTGGCTGGAGCCGCTGGCCGGGCTCGGCGGGCGGCCGGTGATCGTGCTGCGGGAGCGGTTCATGGTGCCGAGGATCGCGGCGACCGACATCCCGGTCGTGTGCCTGCCGAAGGTCTCCACGCTGATGCGCCTCGAGCGGTCCACCCTCCAGGTGCTCATCCACCCGTCGAACTCCGGCAAGACCTCGCAGGTGCTGCGGATCCCCACCATCAAGCACGCCTTCGTCAACCACGGCGAGAGCGACAAGCTGTCGTCCTGCAACCCGTACGCGAAGGCCTACGACGAGGTGTGGGTGGCCGGTCCCGCTGCGCGCGAGCGGTACGCGCTGGCCGAGGTGGGGGTCGAGGACAAGGACGTGGTGGAGATCGGCCGCCCGCAGCTGGACGCCGTGCGCCCGTACGCGGGTCCGCCCGCCGGCGCCCGCGTGACGGTGCTGTACGCGCCGACCTGGGAGGGCTGGGACGGCAACCCGGGCAACACGTCGCTGGTCGCGGCCGGGGAGAACCTGGTACGGGCGCTGCTCGCCGATCCGGGGGTGCGGCTGCTGTACAAGCCGCACCCGCTGACCGGCTCGGTGGACCCCCGGGCGGGCGCCGCCGACCGGCGCGTGCGGGAGCTGATCCGGGCGGCGAACCGGGAGCGGTCCGGGGCGCGTCCGGCGCCGTCGGGGGAGCCGGCCCGGCGCGCCGCGGAGCTGGAGCGGCTCACCGCGGCCGCCTTCCGGGCGGGCGCCGACCAGGTCGAGCGGATGCTGGCGCAGTCCGCGCCGGAGCCGGGCCGGGCGCAGGCGGTGGCGCGGGCGACGGCGGCCTGGGAGGAGGCCCACTGGGCGTCGCTGCCGGAGTGGGAGCACCAGGTCGTCACGGACGTCCGGCCCGAGCTGTACGCCTGCTTCAACGTCGCCGATCTGCTGATCAGTGACGTGTCGAGCGTGATCAGCGACTTCCTGGCGAGCGGGAAGCCGTACGCGGTGACGAACACCGGCGGGCTGTCCGAGGAGGCGTTCCGCGCGGCGTTCCCGACGGTGGCGGCGGCGACCGTGCTGACGCCGGACGCGGCCGGGGTGCCGGCCCTGCTGGAGTCGGTCCGCGACCCGCGGAAGGACGAACTGGCGGCCGCGCGGGCGGAGCTGAAGCTCCACCTGCTGGGCCCGGCCGAGCCGACGTCCCAGCAGCGCTTCGCCGCGGCCGTCCAGGCCCTGTGCGCGGCGGCCCGGGACCACCGGGCCCGCGCGGCGCACCGCCTCACCGCGGAGCTCCCCGGCCAGCGCCGGGAGACCGCCGGGGCCCACGGCCCGGACCCGGCCGCCCGCCGCGTCGGCTAGGGCCGCGGCACCAGGGCGGCGCCTGCGGTTCAGGCCGCGGCGGGGGCCAGCAGGCGGCGGGCCCTGCGGGCGGCGCGGCGCAGGAGGGAGGCCGTGCCGTCCGTACGGTAGCCGGGGACGGTGCGGGCCTCGCGGGGGGAGGCCAGGTACACGGAGTCCGGGATGCCCGCCGCGCGGTCGCGGAAGTGCGGGTAGGCGAGGTAGACGCGGCGGCCCCGCCGCTCCAGCAGGACCTGCGGCTGCTTCTTCTCCCGGACGAACCGCAGGACGTCCATGAGGAGTTCCGGCCGCTGCCCGGCCACCAGGTGCAGCCGCAGCCGCTCCTCGACCTTCAGCCGCCGGGCGACGCCCTCGGTCCAGTGGGCGTCCATCAGCGGCCGCGCCAGCTCCAGCTTGTGCCGCCGGACGTCATCGGTGTCCTTGAGGAACCGGGGTCCGAACTGGGGCAGCAGGGTGACGGTGAAGGGCCGCACCATGAGCAGGTCGCGGCGGGGGCCCTCGGGCACGAGACCGGCGATCAGGTTCATCAGGGCCCGGGCGGAGTCGAACCGCAGGGTGTGGTCACCGCTCTTGGTGACGTGCTTGCCGTCGTCGCGGCCCACCAGGTAGTAGCAGGTGTAGTCGGCGACCACGGAGACGCCGTCGGCCCGCAGATAGGCCTCCATGGTGAACAGCGCGTCCTCACCGGTGAACAGGGACTCGTCGAACCGTATGCCGTGCCGCTCGAGTAACGAGCGGCGGAACAGCTTCTGCGCGCTGAGCGTGAACTTGATGTTGGAGGAGTAGACGTCGGTGCGCTCCAGCGTCCTGCCCCACATGGACTTCGGCGCGCCCCGGTTGACGCCCTCGATCCGGCCGAGCACGACGTCGGTGCCGGCCCGGTCGGCCATGCCGACCATCCGCTCGAGGGCCTCGGGCCCCAACCGGTCGTCGGCGTCCAGGAAGAAGACGTAGCGCCCGGCGGCCCTGCCCAGACCCACGTTGCGCGGGCCACTGGGGCCGCCGGAGTTCTCCTGCCTCAGCACGGTGACCGGCATGGGCGCGCGGGCCGCGAACTCCTCCAGGTACTCCCCCGTGCCGTCGGTCGAGCCGTCGTCGACCGCGACGACCTCGATGCGCTCCGGGCCGATGGTCTGCGCCTCCACGGAGGCGAGGCACTCGACCAGGTACGGCATCGCCTCGTACGCCCCGATGACCACGGTGACATCAGGCTGCGCCATGGCCACTTTCCCCCTTGATACGGGATGTTTCCCGTGTATCGCCTCATTCTTTACTTGTTAGACGGCGGCCCCGGGTGCGGGGTTGCCTGGGGCGCCCGCTTTCGTGGTCCACGTCACAGGCGTGCCGCCGGGCATGCGACAGGGCCCGGTCCCCGAGGAGTCGTTCCTCGGGGACCGGGCCCTGTCGGGTCCGCCGGGCCGCCGGTCAGCCGGCGTCGACGCCGTCCGCCTCGCCGGCCGTCGACGTCCGCGGCACGGGCACCGCGTCCGCCAGCTCCACGTCGGGGCCGCCGGTCGTGATCCGGTTCTCCTGGCCGAGGTTGCGCGCCTCGGCCTTCAGCGCGAGCTGGGCGACCGCGGTGTTGAACTGGTCGATGGACTTCGGCTCGTCCGGGCCGAGCAGGTAGCGCTTGAGCTCCCCCCGGTCCCCGGCCAGCGGATCGGCGGCCGGGTCGCGGACCGCCTCGAGCAGCCCGCCGAGCTCCTGCGCGCCGTTGGACAGGATCACGGCGGCGCGCACCGCCGTGTTCTGCCGCTTGAACTCCTCCACGCCGAGTTCGGCGGAGTCCGTGACGGCGTACGGCTTGCCGCTGGCGATGAAGTCGGAGACCACGCTGGAGATGTCGGAGACCATCGCGTCGGAGACGTTGAAGCAGTCGTACAGGCGCGGCTCGGCGCCCGTGATGACGCGGTGCTCCCAGTCGGGGAAGGAGCGCCAGTACGCGGTGTTCCACTCGGCGCGCAGCCGGGCGATCTCCTCGTGCCGGGCCACGTCGACCACTCCGTCGCGGGAGGCCTCGGCCTCGTCGCCCTTGCCGGCGCCGCCGGACAGCTCGGCCAGCCGGGCCTCGATGCGCTCCAGCTCGGCCCTGGCCCCGGCCTGGGCGGTGGCGTCGGCGGTGAAGCGCGGGTCGGCGGCGCGCGCGGCGGCGGCCTTCTCGATCAGCGCGGTGATCCGCTGGTGGGCGGCCTTCGCCAGCGGGCTGCGGGTGCCGGTGAAGGGGTGCGGCTTGTACAGGACGCGCACCGCCGGGTCGGCCTCGACCAGCTTCCTCACGATGTTCTCGCCGGCCAGCAGGATCGAGGTGTTGCCCGGGTTGTCGTCCCAGCCCTCCCAGGTGGGGGCGTACAGGACGGTGGGCATGCGGTCGCCGGGGACGCCCTGCCAGGTCCGGATCGGGGCCAGCTGCGGGCGGCCGACCTCGACGATGTCCTCGTCGCGGACGCCGACGTCGGCGATGGCGTAGCGGTCGCGGCCCGCGCGGCCGGCCGTCCACACCTCGTCGTAGACCTTGCTGTACGGGTTGACGCTGGCGAGCTTGTCGCTGTCGCCGTGGCCGATGAAGACGTGCTTCATGGTGGGCACGCGCAGCATGTGGATGTTCTTGCCGACGTTCGCCGCGTACAGCGCGACCCGCACCGTGGACAGGTCCATGTTCATCAGGTGCACCCCTCCGGGCACGCAGACGACGGGGACCGTGGTGGGCGCCAGGTTCTGCAGGATGACCCGCTCGCGCAGGATGACCAGCGGACGGGTGTCCAGCTGCTCCATGGTCTCCAGCCACATGTTGACCTGGTAGGCGGAGTCCCTGGAGCCGGAGAAGTACAGCACGGTCTCCGGCCGGTACTCGCGCAGCCAGTCGTCGATCGCCTCCAGCACCCGCTCCGGGTTCGGCGGGGTCCTGCGGCCGCGCGCGTAGGGCAGCAGGGCGAGGACGTACAGGGTGCCCGCGGCCACCGTGACGCCGATGCCGACGTAGCCGACGGCGGCCGACTCCAGGAAGGCGCCGACGAGTATGCCGACGACCGCCGCGAGGTCGAGGTGGAGCATCTTCTCCGCGGACCGGTGCAGCAGCGCGCGCGGCGGCGCGTCCGGGATGCGGATGCGGGAGGCCAGGTCGACGTTGCGGGTGGCGACCGGCATCCGGCGGCGGTTGCGGATCAGCGTGGTGAGCGCGCCGTGCGGGGCCTGCAGACCGTAGAAGGCGATGAAGCAGGCGATCGCCCCGTAGTAGATCAGGTTGTCCGCGAGGGACAGGCGGGCCAGCAGCAGGATCAGCAGCAGCTGCCGGATCAGGAAGCGGATCGACAGGCCGGCCCGCACTTTGCTGAGGCGGCTGACCAGGTAGCTGCCCTTGCGGTGCAGATAGTGGTCCGCCAGGTACGTCACGGCGGCCGCCGCCGCGAAGGCGGGGATGCTCGGGACGAGCGCGGCCAGCATGAGGCAGGGGAAGCCCAGCAGCATGAGGACCGCTGCGGCCAGCTCGGCCGCGCTGCCCACCCGGGCGACGCGAATAGCGGTGGATATCACGAATAACCTGCTCTTGGAGGGGGTGCCGGTTTTGTGCCTGTACGCAATTCGGGAGGTACGGATTCAGGCCCCCGCGAACTCCCGTCGACTAATCGCGTGAACAGGAGGCCGCGGGGGCCTGAATTACGGAAGGCTATTTGGCGGCAATTATTACACGCCGTCCTGGCGGTCCAGCACCGCGGCCAGCGCCTGCTCGAACCCGGTGGCCCGCGCCGCGCCCGCCGTCGGGTCCTGCTGCCGTACGTCGATGACATGACCGGTGAGCTCGGACAACAGCACGTCCAGCGAGGTCCGGGCCACCGCCTCGGAGGACAGCAGGCTGCCCGTCGGCTCCTGCCCGAAGGCCTTGGTGCGCATCGGCGTGGCGGTGCGCTCCGGGTTGATGCAGTTCACCCGGACGCCGTCACCGGCCCACTCGTCGGACAGGGCCTGGGTGAGGTTCACCATCGCGGCCTTGGTCGAGGAGTACAGGCTGTACTCGGCGCGCCCGCGGGTGTAGCTGCTGGAGGTGTACAGCAGCAGCTGGCCCTTGGTCTCGGCGAGGTACTTGTAGGCCGAGCGGGCGATCTGCACCGGGGCCAGGTAGTTGACCTTCAGCGCCTCCTCGATGGTGGCGTTGTCGGTCTCGGCGAGCTTGCCGATGCGCAGCACGCCCGCGGTGTTGACGACGTAGTCGATGCGGCCGGTCTCGCCGTACGCCTTGGACAGCGCGTCGTCGACCTCCTCCGGGTTCTCCACGTGGGTGCCGGTGGTGGAGCGGCCCAGCGCGTAGACGGTGGCGCCGTAGGACTCGGCGAGCTCGGCGATGTCCTTGCCGATGCCGTACGAACCGCCGAAGACCACCACGGTCTTGCCGGTGAGCAGCTGCCGGTAGGCCTCCTCGGAGACCTGCTCGGGGGCGGCGGTGGAGGCGAGCTGGAAGAGCTTGTCGGCGATGAAGACGTCGACGGGCTGGGTGACCTTCATGTTGTACTCGTCGCCCGCGACGACGTGGATCGGCACGTCGGGCAGGTACTTGAGCACGACCGAGCAGTCGTCCGTGGCCTGGAAGTTGGGGTCGCCCGCGGCGACCTCGTAGGCGCGGCGGATGGTGGACAGCTTGAAGGCCTGCGGGGTCTGGCCGCGGCGCAGCCGGGAGCGGTCCGGGATCTCCGTGATGAACTCGCCGTCCTCGCCGTGCGTGCGCGTGACGATGATGGTGTCGGCGGACGGGATGGCCACGTCGACGGCCTGGTAGCGCTCCAGCGCGGTCACGCAGTCGTCGATGACGCGCTGCGACAGCAGCGGGCGCACGGCGTCGTGGAAGAGGACGTTGCGGTCCTCGCCCTCGGCCAGGCCCTCGCCGAGCGCGGCGATGGCCCGCTCGGTGGTCTCGTTCCGGGTCGCGCCGCCCTCGATGACCTTGGCGACCTTGGTGAAGCCGGCCTTGGCGACGATCTTCTCGATGTCGGGCACGTACCCCGGCGCCATCAGCACGATGACGTCGTCGATCGAGTCGGCCTTCTCGAAGGTGGTCAGGGTGTGCTCGATGACTGCCTTGCCGGCGATCTTCAGCAGCTGCTTGGGGATCGACAGACCCACCCGCTGGCCGGTACCGCCGGCCAGGATCACTGCGGTGGTACGGGGCTTGGCTATGTGCTGGGACACAGGTGACCTACCTTGGGGCGACAGGGAACTTCAAAATGGTCCCACTTGTGGTTACCGCAGTGCAAGGTGAGCGACCTCCGCCGCATATGTGCGCGCCACCTGTCATTCACCTGGACTCCCGGCGCCCGGTGACGGTTCCCGGGGCGCACCGTGAATTCTTGTGAGTAACTCCACAGAAGTGATGGCATTGGTGTGTGTGACAGGCGCGACACCACCCGGTCGGCTCAGCGCAGGCCCAGCCGTTTCGGACAGCGGTGACCGAGGACCCTCACGAGTTCCTTCGACGATGTCCGGTGAACGGTACGCCCTCCGCCGGCGCCGTTCGTCGCCGCCACCGCGGCGAGCGTCCCGATCAGGGCCTGCGCGGCCATTTCGGGGGCGAGCCGCGGCTCGTCCGCCGGTCGCCGGCACGCGGGACAGCGGCTCCGGGTCGCCGAGGACCCGCACGCCCGTGCCGCCGATCCGTGCGGCCGTCCCGGCTCCGGTCCCGGCGGCCTCCGGGTCCCACGCGCGGTGGGACCGCACACGTTCTTCCTGTGGGCGATCGCGCCGTGCCGCGCCGGCTTCGAATACGGCTCTTCCGGAAGCCCATTGCCGCGGAATTCCCTGTAGAGGTTCCGCGGCATTTCGGTCCCGGCGAGGGCGAGGGAGTGGTTCGCGGTCTCCGAAAGCGGCCGCAGCAGCCCCCGGGCGGTCCCGACAGCCCCTCGAAGGTGCGCTCCCGGTGGCCCGCGCCCGGTCCGGCGGCCGCCGCCGGTGCCGCTCGGTGGAACCGGGTCCCCCGTCATCGCGGGCCGGGCGCAGGCGGCGAGGACGGCCTCGATCGGGTGCCGGCCGCGCACCCCGGACGGCGGTGGTGCCGGTCCGGTGCGGGCCGGTGCGCAGCAGGCGGGTGCCGGCGGACAGCGGGGGGATCGCGGTGCCCGAGGCCGGGAGTTCATCTCCCGTGCGGTCGGTGTCCGTGCCGGGGCACGGTGGGACGGCCCGCCGAGGACGGCGTGGGGGGAGCCCGGGACCCGCCCGGGTGCCGGACTCCTCCCGCCGGGCCGCGTGGTCAGACCGGGTGCACACCGGGACGGCCGGCCTCGACCCGCAGCCTGGCCAGTGTGCGCGGGGTGGCCCGCGGCCGCAGCACGGTGTCCACCACCCGCACACGTGCGTCGATGCCGCCCGGGCCGATGTCGAACAGGTGGTAGCCGCGGTGGGCGTCGAGCAGCTTCCAGTGCGGGTTGTCCGCGCGTCGCGGGTCCCACTGCGCGCGGAAGGCGGCCTGGTCCTGGTCGCCGTTGCTGGAGATGGAGGTGCCGACGAACTCGGCGCCCACGACCGCCGACCCCGGGTCGGCGAAGTCCGCCTTGAGGTCGCTGATCATCGTCAGGTGGCGGTCGCCGGTGAGGACGACGGGGTTGCTCACCCTGCGGAACTCCTGGAGCAGTGCGTTGCGTTCGGCCTGGTAGCCGTCCCAGGCGTCGTAGAACCAGAGCTTGCCCTCGCCGGCCTGGAGGTCGGTCTCGGCCATCATGATCTGGGAGGCGATCAGGTTCCAGCGGGCGGGCGAGCGGCGCAGCCCGTCGACCAGCCAGCGCTTCTGCGCGGCCCCGAGCATGGTCAGCGAGGGGTCCTGGGCGCCTTCCTGGGTGGTGGCCTGGTCGCTGCGGTACTGACGGGTGTCCAGCACGTTGAGCCGGGCGAGCCGGCCGAACTCCAGCCGGCGGTACATGCGGATGTGCGGCCCGTCCGGCACGGCGGTGGCGCGGACCGGCATGTGCTCGTAGTACGCCTGGTAGGCGGCGGTGAGCCGGGCGACGAAGGGGTCGTGCGCCTGCTTGTCGGGGTCCTGCGGGATCGCGCCGGCGAAGTCGTTGTCGACCTCGTGGTCGTCGAAGGTGACCACGAAGGGTGCGTTGGCGTGCATCTCCGCGAGGTCGGGGTCGGAGCGGTACTGGGCGTACCGGTTGCGGTACTGGGTGAGGCCGTAGGGCTCACCGGTGCCCTCGTGGCGCCGTACGGCGGTCGCGGAGGGCGTGGACTCGTAGATGTAGTCGCCGACGAACACCACGACGTCCGGGTCCTGCTGCAGCATGTCGGCGTACGGCGTGAAGTAGCCGTGCTGCCAGTTCTGGCAGGAGGCGAGCGCGACCCTCAGACGGCCGCCGGGGCCGTGCTGGGCGGGGGCGGTACGGGTGCGGCCGGTGCGCGAGAGCTGCCCGCCGGCCCGGAAGCGGAACCAGTACGTGGTGTCCGGGCGCAGGCCGCGTACGTCCACGTGGACGCTGTGCCCGTAGGCGGCCCGGGCCGGGGCGACCCCCCGGCGGACGACCTTCCCGAAGCGGGCGTCGCGGGCGATCTGCCACTCCACGGCCACGGTGCGGTCGGGCATGCCGCCGCCGTTCAGCGGGTCCGGGGCGAGCCGGGTCCACAGGACGATCCCGTCCGGGAGCGGGTCGCCGGAGGCCACGCCCAGGCTGAACAGGCCGTCGGGCAGCTTCGCCCCGGCCGCGTGCGCGGTGGCCGGCATCCACAGTCGGGCGGTGGCGGCGCCGAGCACGGCGGCGCCGGCGGTCAGGACGCGGCGGCGGTCGGGCTGAACTGCTCCGGTCATCGGTCGACTCCCCTGCCTCGTGTGACGCTTGGACAGGGGGAAGCTCGCGGTCCGGGCGGTCCGTCCGCTGAACACCGCGGTGCGCGCGCATGGCGAGCGGGGGGACAACGGGAAACCCGCCGCGGCACGGGAACGTCCCGTGGCCGCGGCGGGTCCGCCGGGTGAGCGGCGGGCGACGGGCGCCGCCGCCCGCGGCCGTCAGTCGGTGAAGGCGAGGCCCAGCTGCGCCCCGGCGGCCACCGTGCCGAGGGTTCCGGCGCCGAAGGTCCCGGCGCCGCCCGCGACGGCCGTCGGGGAGGAGCGGAAGTACCACACCGATCCGGCGCCGGAGTT
Organism: Streptomyces sp. NPDC126497; assembly: GCF_040302425.1. Classification (NCBI taxonomy): domain Bacteria; kingdom Bacillati; phylum Actinomycetota; class Actinomycetes; order Kitasatosporales; family Streptomycetaceae; genus Streptomyces; species Streptomyces sp. NPDC126497. The sequence continues at coordinate 1,268 of NZ_JBEORT010000077.1, read as the reverse complement.
CTCCCCGGGCGCGCCGACGGCGAGGTCGGCGCGTCCGTCGCCGTCGGTGTCACCGAGGTGGACGGTCCGGCCGAACCTGTCGTTCTTCTCGGCGGTGCCCGGTACGTCCGCGGTGTCCTGGGTGACCGTCAGGGCGCCGGCGCCGGTGAGCCCGTGCGCGGTGCCGCGCAGCACCACGACGGCGCCGGCCGCGGACACGCTGCCGAGGTCCTCGCCGGGCGCCCCGGTGACGACGTCCTGGTAGCCGTCGCCGTCGACGTCGCCGATGTGGACGTCGGTGCCGAAGGCGTCGTCGTCCTCGGCGGTGCCGGGCACGCCGGGGCGGTCCTGGTTGAGGAAGACGGCCTTCACCCCGTCGGGGCCCTTCGCGGTGCCGGGGATCCAGGCGACCCGGCCGCCCTTGACGTACGGGTTGTCGAGGTCGCTGTCGTAGCCGTCCACGGCCCGGCCGACCACGATGTCGTCGTACCCGTCGGCGTTCACGTCCCCGACATCGAGGTTCTCGCCGCCCTGCAGGCCGGCGCCGTCGATGTCGTAGACGAGGGTGAAGGGGTTGACGGCGGTGCGGTTGCCCAGCCAGTACACGACCCGGCGGGCGTCGTACTCGTCGCCGTCGTTCTCGGTGGCGACGACGTCGGTGAGGCCGTCGCCGTTGACGTCGCCGGCGGCGAGGTCGAGGATCCGGCTGTCGTACACGTCCTTCACCACCTGCTCGCCGCCCGACGCGGTGCCGTCCCGGCCGAAGGGGCCCTTGAGGATCCGCAGGTCGTGCAGGTTCTCGACGGTCACCACGTCCGGGCTGCCGTCGCCGTCGACGTCCCCGACGGTCAGGTGGCCGGCGGCGCCGAGCGCGTCGTGGGCGCTGCGTCCCGACGCGAGCGCGGTGCCGCCGGACAGGCCCCCGGGCCCGCCCCACAGCACCTCGACCAGCCCGGCGTTCTCCCCGCCGTCCGCGGTGTCCTCGCGGGCGACGCCGACGACGAGGTCGGCGTAGCCGTCCCGGTCGAGGTCGGCGGTGGTCAGGGCGCTGCCGAACTCGTCGTCCGTCTCGGCGCTGCCGGGGACGCCGGCGGTGTTCTGGTGGAAGACCTGCTTGCCCGCGGTGCGCAGCCCGTTCGCCGACCCGTACAGCACGGCGACGTACCCGGCGCCCTTCTTGCCGGCGACGGTCGCGGCGGGCGCGGCCACGGCGAGGTCGGCGTAGCCGTCGCCGTTGAAGTCGTCGCGCGGCTGGGCGGCGCCGGCGGCCGGCACCCGGTCGGGCGCCG
>NZ_JBEORT010000076.1:0-33600 GCF_040302425.1 Streptomyces sp. NPDC126497 | reverse complement strand
AAGCGCTCCGGGTCCGTTGGATCAGTCAATTCTCCAGCAACCCGACTCCGTCAGATCGTCGCCGGCGCGCCCCCGCGCGGGACGCACGGCGGGTGTCACGCCGCGTGTCCGCCGTCCACCGAGAACTCCGCGCCGGTGACGTAGGCGGCCCCCGCCAGGTGGGCGATCGTGTCCGCCACCTCCTCCGCCGTACCGAAGCGCCCCAGCGCGGTCATCGCCGCCTGGCCGGGCGCGTGGGGGCCGTCCGCCGGGTTCATCTCCGTGTCGATCGGGCCCGGGTGCACGATGTTCACCGTGATCCCGCGCCCGCCCAGCTCCCGTGCCAGGGCCCTGGTCAGCCCCACCAGCGCCGACTTGCTCATCGTGTAGAGCGTGCCGCCGGGACCGGGCACACGCCGGGTCATGCAGGTGCCGACGGTGATGATCCGGCCCCCGTCCGTCATGTGGGAAACGGCCGCCCGGGAGGCCAGGAAGGCCCCCCGCACGTTCACCGCGAGCACCCGGTCGACGTCGGCGGGGGACAGCGTCTCCACCGGCCCGAGCACGCCGATCCCCGCGTTGTTCACCAGCACGTCCAGCCGGCCCAGCTCCCGCACGGTGGCGGTCACCGCCCCCGCCGCCTCCTCCGGGTCACCGGCGTCCGCCCGCAGGGCCGCCGCACGGCGCCCCAGCGCCTCCACGGCGCGCACCACGCCCTCCGCCGCCTCCTTGTCGTTCACGTACGTCACCGCGACGTCCGCCCCCTCCCGCGCCAGCCGCAGCGCCGTCGCCGCACCGATCCCACGGCTGCCGCCGGTCACCAGGGCCACCTTGCCGAGCAGGGTCTTCCCGCGGTCCTTCACAGAAATGTCCGTCGTCATGCGTCCATTCCAGCGCCCGCGCCGCCGGCGCACCGGCGGCGAACGGACGTCGACCTGCCGCCCCGCCGATGAGTTGCGGCTCCCGGCGGAGTCCGAGCTGATGACGGCACACCCACACACACCGGAAGGCAGGAACCCGCCATGGGCAAGCTCGTGGTCACCACCTTCGTCACCCTCGACGGCGTCTACCAGGCCCCCGGCGGCCCCGAGGAGGACACCAGGGACGGCTTCGCACAGGGAGGCTGGAGCGTCCCCTACGGCGACGAGGACTTCGGCAGGTTCGTCGACGGGGTCTTCTCCCGCGTGGGCGCCTTCCTCCTCGGCCGCCGCACGTACGACATCTTCGCCTCGTACTGGCCGAAGGTGACCGACCCCGCGGACCCGGTCGCCGGCAAACTGAACGCGCTGCCGAAGTACGTGGTCTCCGGCACCCTCACCGACCCCGGGTGGGCCGGCACCACCGTGCTCCGCGGCGACCTCGCCGAGGAGGTCACCGCCCTCAAGGCGCGCACCGACGGCGAGCTCCAGCTGCACGGCAGCGGAGCCCTCGCCCGGTCCCTGTTCGCGCTCGACCTCGTCGACACCCTGCACCTGCTGACCTTCCCGGTCGTCCTCGGCGCCGGACGCCGTCTGTTCCCGGAGGGCTCGGTGCCGAGCGCCTTTCGGCACACCGGGGGCGAGATCACCGCCGCGGGCGTGTCCGTCCAGACCTACGACTTCGCGGGACGCCCCGAGTACGGCACGTACGAGCTCCCGGAGGACACCTGACACCGGCCGCACCGGCTGAGCCGCCGCCCGGCCGGCGGCTCAGCCGGGCTTTTGGCTCTCCGCGGCGGCGAACAGGGCACCGCTCAGCACCAGCAGGGCGATGCTCGCGAAGAGCTCGTAACCGTCGAAGGACGAGAACCTGTGGACGAGCCCCCAGTCCCAGTCGGCGAGCTCGCACACCAGACCCCCCACCCCCTGCACCAGGGCGAGGAAACCCAGAACCTCCAGCAATTGCTTCATGCCACCGACTCTCGCCCGGCGGACCCCCGCCCGCATCGGCCGCGGGGCGGGACCGTCCCGACGGAAGAGGGTGCTCCGCGCCGCCCGGAGCGCCGAAAGTCCACGGTGCCGCGACTTCGGTAGCCGATCCCGCCGGCGCGGCTGTGCCGGGGCCGCCCCCTGCGTAGATTCGTCGACCGTGACTGGTGACAAGGCGGCGCAGACCGCCCCGGTGTTCACGGGGCGCCGATGGTTCTTCCCGTCCGCCCTCATCCACGAACTCGACCCCGGCGCGGCCCGCTCCGGGCGACGGCCCCGGCGCACCGCGCGCGACTGGGCCGTCGACTTCGCCTGCTTCCTGCTGGCCGTGCTCGTGGGCCTGGCGGACACCGAAGCGCTCCGCGACAACCACGACGTCCCACACGGGCTGGCCGTCGCCGACCAGGTGCTCGGCGCGCTGTCCTGCGCCGCGGTCTGGCTGCGCAGGCGGTGGCCGTTTGCCCTGGCCGCCGCGATGGTCCCGGTCAGCTTCGTCTCGGAGACCTCCGGCGGTGTGGCGCTCATCGCCCTGTTCACGCTCGCCGTGCACCGGCCCTTCCGGTACGTGGCCTGGGTGGGCGGCGTCCACGCGGCGCTGGTCCCGCTGTACTTCTGGTGGCGACCCGATCCCGACCTGCCGTACCTCGCCTCGCTGCTCCTCTTCGCGGTGCTGCTGGGCGCGATCGTCGGCTGGGGCATGTTCGTACGGTCCAAACGGCAGCTCATGCTGAGCCTGCGGGACCGGGCGCGGCGGGCCGAGACCGAGGCGCGGCTGCGGGCCGAGCAGGCGCAGCGGCTCGCGCGGGAGGCCATCGCGCGCGAGATGCACGACGTGCTCGCGCACCGGCTGACGCTGCTGAGCGTGCACGCGGGCGCCCTGGAGTTCCGGCCCGACGCCCCGCGCGAGGACGTCGCGCGGGCGGCCGGCGTCATCCGGGAGAGCGCGCACGAGGCGCTCCAGGACCTGCGGGAGATCATCGGCGTGCTGCGGGCCGGCGACGCCGACGACGCGGGCCGGCCGCAGCCGACGCTCGCGGCGCTCGACACCCTGGCCGCCGAGTCCCGGCAGGCCGGCATGAAGGTCACCCTGGACCAGCGGGTCACCGACCCGGCCGCCGTCCCCGCCTCCGTCGGCCGCACCGCCTACCGCATCGCCCAGGAGGGCCTGACCAACGCCCGCAAGCACGCCCCCGGCACGGAGGTCACCGTGTCGGTCACCGGCGGCCCGGGGGAGGGCCTCACCGTGACCGTGCGCAACCCCGCGCCGGAGGGGGACGTACCCCGGGTGCCCGGCGCCGGGCAGGGCCTGATCGGCCTCACCGAACGGGCGACACTGGCGGGCGGCACCCTGGAGCACGGGCCCGCCCCCGACGGCGGGTTCGAGGTACGGGCCCGGCTGCCGTGGGGGTGAACCGGAATCATCTGGTCCGTGTTTCCCCGCTCCGTGCGGCCGTGATTACGTACGCGCCATGACTGCGATCAGAGTGCTCCTCGTCGACGACGACCCGCTGGTGCGGGCCGGGCTGTCCTTCATGATGGGCGGCGCGGACGACATCGAGATCGTCGGTGAGGCCGCCGACGGCGGCGAGGTCGAGGCGCTCGTCGACCGCACCCGGCCGCACGTCGTCCTCATGGACATCCGGATGCCGGCGGTGGACGGTCTCACCGCCACCGAGTCGCTGCGCCGGCGCGAGGACGCCCCGCAGGTCGTGGTGCTCACCACCTTCCACGCCGACGAGCAGGTGCTGCGCGCGCTCCGCGCGGGCGCCGCCGGGTTCGTCCTCAAGGACACCCCGCCCGCCGAGATCGTCGCCGCGGTGCGCCGGGTCGCGGCCGGCGACCCGGTGCTGTCGCCGGCCGTCACCCGGCAGTTGATGGCGCACGCGGCCGGCGCCGCCACCGACACGCGGCGCACGCGCGCACGCGCACGCGAGCGCGTCGCGGACCTCAACGACCGCGAACGCGAGGTCGCCGTCGCGGTGGGCCGGGGCCTGGCCAACGCCGAGATCGCCGCGGAGCTGTACATGAGCGTGGCCACCGTCAAGACCCACGTCTCCCGGATCCTGGCCAAGCTGGGCCTCAACAACCGTGTGCAGATCGCCCTGCTCGCCCATGACGCCGGCCTCCTGGAGGAACCCGGGGACCACTGACCTCAGGTGTACGCCGCCGTCGCCCCGCTCACCAGCTCCGTCGGCCGGACCGGTCTGCGCTCCCGCCGGGACAGCTCGCACGCCTCCGCGACCAGCAGCGCCCGCAGGGCCTCCCGCCCGTCGCACGGGTTGGCCCGCTCGCCCCGCACCACCTCGACGAACGCGATCAGCTCGGCCTCGTACGCGGGCCCGAACCGCTCCAGGAACCCGGTCCACGGCCGGTCCGCGGCCGGCGGCCCGGTCGGCTCGGTGGACGCGATCGGCGTACGGTCGTCCAGGCCGACGGCGATCTGGTCCCGCTCCCCGGCGAGCTCCATGCGCACGTCGTAGCCGGCGCCGTTCAGCCGGGTCGCGGTGACCGTGGCGAGCGTGCCGTCGTCGAGGGTGAGGAGCGCCGCGCCGGTGCCGACGTCGCCCGTCTCGCGGAACACCGCGGGCCCGGCGTCGGACCCGGCCGCGTAGACCTCCGTGACCTCCCGGCCGGTCACCCAGCGCAGGATGTCGGCGTCGTGGATCAGGGTGTCCCGGTACAGCCCGCCGGACTGCGCCAGGTACCCGGCCGGCGGCGGCTGGGCTTCGCTGCTCATCGCCCGCACGGTGTGCAGCCGCCCGAGCCTGCCCGAGCGCACCGCCTCCCGCGCGCCCGTGTAACCGGCGTCGAAGCGGCGCTGGAACCCCATCTGCAGGACGGTTCCGGCCGTCTCGACCTCCGCGATCGCCTGCAGCGTGCCGGCCAGGTCCGGGGCGACGGGCTTCTCGCAGAACACCGGCAGCCCCGCGCGTGCCGCCCGGCCGATCAGATCGGCGTGGGCGGACGTGGCCGCCGTGATCACCACGGCGTCCACCCCCCAGGTGTAGATCTCGTCCACCCCGGGCGCCGCCGTCCCGCCGAGCCGGTGGGCGAGGGCCTGGGCCCGTGCCGGATCGACGTCCGTGAGGATCAGCGAGCCGACCTCGCGGTGCCTGCTGAGCGTGTGGGCGTGAAGGGTGCCGATGCGGCCCGTACCGATGACCCCGATGCGCATGGAAACAAAGTGGGGCCCGCGCAGCCCCCTGTCAATGCGTATGTCCGGACAACCGGACTACACGACTTCCCGTCAACAGTCCACGGGGCTACGCTCGGCCCGTGCCGAAACCAGAAGTGGACCCGACCGTACAGCTGGAGCTGAGCGTGGACCGCGGCTCCCCCGTGCCGTTGTACTTCCAGCTGTCCCAGCAGCTGGAGTCCGCCATCGAGCACGGTGTGCTGACCCCCGGCACCCTGCTGGGCAACGAGATCGAGCTCGCCGCCCGGCTCGGTCTGTCCCGGCCGACCGTCCGCCAGGCCATCCAGTCCCTCGTCGACAAGGGGCTGCTGGTGCGCCGCCGCGGGGTCGGCACCCAGGTGGTGCACAGCAGGGTCAAGCGCCCCCTGGAGCTCAGCAGCCTCTACGACGATCTGGAGGCGGCCGGCCAGCGCCCCGGGACGAAGGTGCTCGTCAACACCGTCGTGGCGGCGTCCGCCGAGGTCGCGGGCGTGCTCGGGGTGGCCGAGGGCGGCGAGGTGCACCGGATCGAACGGCTGCGGCTCACCCACGGGGAGCCGATGGCGTACCTGTGCAACTACCTGCCGCCCGGCCTGCTCGACCTGGACACCGGACAGCTGGAGGCCACCGGCCTGTACCGGCTGATGCGGGCCGCCGGGATCACCCTGCACAGCGCCCGTCAGACCATCGGCGCCCGTGCCGCCACCGCCGACGAGGCCGAGCGGCTCGACGAGCGGACCGGCGCACCGCTGCTCACCATGGAGCGCGTGACCTTCGACGACACCGGCCGCGTGGTGGAGTTCGGCACCCACACCTACCGGCCCTCCCGCTATTCGTTCGAGTTCCAGCTGCTTGTGCGGTCCTGACAAAACGGCGTCACCTCCACCCTGAGTCGTCATGATGTCCGGACAATGTGACCGATGTCCGGTCCCCGCGCGGGGACGCCCGGTGCCCGTGGTCGAGAATGGGGCGTTTGGGGCCGGTGCGGTCATCGGCCCCTTGCACACGCAAGAGCACGGCAAGAAGGGCAAGTCCTCGTGGCACGGTTTTCGACCTGGGTGGGCATCGCGCTGGCGGGGGCGCTGACCCTCTCGCTCGCCGGATGCAGCAGTACCGGCGGCAAACGGGCGGAGGACGCCCGCGCGGCCGCGGCGGCCCAGGGGAGGGCGGCGGTGGACACCCCCCGCTGGACCTTCGCGATGATCACCCACGCGGGGGACGGCGACACCTTCTGGGACATCGTCCGCAGCGGCGCGAAACAGGCCGCGGTGAAGGACAACATCCACTTCCTCTACTCGCACGACGACGAGGCCCAGCAGCAGGCGCAGCTCGTGGACGCGGCCGTCGACAAGAAGGTGGACGGCATCATCGTCACCCTCGCCAAACCGGACGCGATGAAGGCGTCCCTCGCCCGCGCCCGCGAGGCCGGCATCCCGGTCGTCACCGTGAACAGCGGCTCGGCCGAGTCGAAGGAGTTCGGCGCGCTCACCCACATCGGCCAGGACGAGACGGTCGCCGGCGAGGCGGTCGGCGAGGAGCTGAACGAGCGGGGCCGGAAGAAGGCCCTCTGCGTCCTGCACGAGCAGGGCAACGTCGGTCACGAGCAGCGCTGCGACGGGGTGGCGAAGACCTTCGACGGCACGCTGGTCCGCCTCCACGTCAACGGCACGAGCATGCCCGACGTGCAGTCGGCGATCGAGGCCCGGCTGCAGGCCGACGCCGCCGTGGACGCCGTCGTCGCCCTGGGCGCCCCCTACGCCGACACCGCCGTGAAGGCCCGCGAGGGCGCGGGCAGCGACGCGGAGGTCGACACCTTCGACCTCAACGCCAAGGTCGCCGCCGGCCTGAAGGACGGCAGCCTCGGCTTCGCCGTCGACCAGCAGCCCTACCTCCAGGGGTACGAGGCGGTCGACCTGCTGTGGCTGTACCGGTACAACGCCGACGTCCTCGGCGGCGGCCGGCCCGTGCTCACCGGACCGCAGATCATCACCGAGGACGACGCCGCCGCCCTCGAGGACTACACGCAGCGGGGCACCCGATGAGCGCGACGACTCCCGACCTGTCCCCCGATGCGTCTGGAGAAAGGTTTCTGCGCAGCTCTTCGCCGCTCCAGCGGCTGCTGACCCGACCCGAGCTCGGCTCCCTCGTCGGCGCGGTCGCCGTCTTCTGCTGCTTCGCCCTCGCCGCCGACGGCTTCCTGCGCGCCTCCAGCCTCGGCACCGTCCTCTACGCCTCCTCCACCATCGGCATCATGGCCGTCCCGGTCGCCCTGCTGATGATCGGCGGCGAGTTCGACCTGTCGGCCGGCGTCCTGGTCACGTCGTCCGCACTGGTGTCGTCGATGTTCAGCTACCAGATGACCGCCAACGTCTGGGTCGGCGTCGGCGTGTCCCTGCTGGTCACGCTCGCCGTCGGCGCCTTCAACGGGATCGTGCTGGCCCGCACGAGGCTGCCCAGCTTCATCGTCACGCTCGGCACCTTCCTGATGCTGACCGGCATGAACCTCGGCTTCACCAAGCTGATCGGCGGCACCGTCTCCACCAGGACCGTCGCCGACATGGAGGGCTTCGCCACCGCGCGGGCGCTCTTCGCGTCGACGCTCACCGTCGGCGGCATGCACGTCAAGGTCACCGTGGTGTGGTGGCTCGCCCTGGTCGCCGTCGGCAGCTGGATCCTGCTGCGCACCCGCGCCGGCAACTGGATCTTCGCGGTCGGCGGCAACGAACAGGCCGCCCGCGCGGTGGGCGTCCCCGTGGCCCGGACCAGGACCGCCCTCTACATGGGCGTCGCCCTCGGCGCCTGGATCTGCGGACAGCACCTGCTCTTCAGCTACGACGTCGTCCAGTCCGGCGAGGGCGTCGGCAACGAGCTGACCTACATCGTCGCGGCCGTCATCGGCGGCTGTCTGATCACCGGCGGCCACGGCAGCGCCGTCGGCTCGGCGGCCGGCGCGCTGATCTTCGGCATGACCAGCAAGGGCATCGTCTTCGCCGAGTGGAACCCGGACTGGTTCAAGTTCTTCCTCGGAGCGATGCTGCTCCTCGCCACCCTGCTCAACACCTGGGTGCGCCGCCGCGCGGAGGCCTCGAAATGACCCCGACCGACCGCCGCCCGGCCCTCGTGGAGCTGTCCGGCGTCAGCAAGCACTACGGCACCGTCCGCGCCCTCGAGGGCGTGTCGCTGGAGGTGCACGCGGGGGAGATCACCTGCGTGCTGGGCGACAACGGCGCCGGCAAGTCCACCCTGATCAAGATCATCGCGGGGCTGCACCGGCACGACGGCGGCACGCTGCGGCTCGACGGCGAGGAGACCCGTCTCGCCTCCCCGCGCGAGGCCCTGGACCGGGGCATCGCCACCGTCCACCAGGACCTGGCCGTCGTCCCGCTGATGCCGGTGTGGCGGAACTTCTTCCTCGGCTCCGAGCCCCGCAAGGGCATCGGCCCCTTCCGGCGCATGGACGTCGACCACATGCGCCGCACCACCCGCGCGGAACTCCTCCGCATGGGCATCGACCTCCGCGACGTCGACCAGCCCATCGGCACCCTCTCCGGCGGCGAACGCCAGTGCGTGGCCATCGCCCGCGCGGTGCACTTCGGAGCGAAGGTCCTCGTCCTGGACGAGCCGACGGCGGCCCTGGGCGTGAAGCAGTCGGGCGTGGTCCTGAAGTACGTGACCGCCGCACGCGACCAGGGCCTGGGCGTCGTCCTCATCACCCACAACCCGCACCACGCCCACCTGGTGGGCGACCGGTTCGTGCTGCTGAAACGCGGCACGACGGTCGGCCACCACACACGGGACGGGATCACCCTGGACGAGCTGACACGGCAGATGGCCGGCGGCAACGAGCTGGACGATCTGCGCCACGCACTGCAACGCCCCGCTTAGGGGCGCGGGGCCGTGCGGCTCCGCCGCGCGGGCGCGGGCGACCCCGGCGCACCCGCACCCGGCCATGATCCGCACCACCCCCACCTGCCCCGCACCACAATCACCGCACCGGTGCGGCACAATCGCACACGATGAGCACCTACCGCGACTTCACCGCCCCCATCGGCTCCCGCCGGGCCCCGGTCCTGAGAACCGTCGGCACCCGGGAGCGCCGCTCCCACCTGACGGCGCCCCGGGTCCCCACGGTCGGCATCGACATCGGCGGCACCAAGGTCATGGCGGGCGTCGTCGACGCCGACGGCAACATCCTGGAGCGGCTGCGCACCGAGACGCCGGACAAGTCCAAGAGCCCCAAGGTCGTCGAGGACACCATCGTCGAGCTGGTGCTGGACCTGTCCGACCGGCACGACGTGCACGCGGTCGGCATCGGCGCGGCCGGCTGGGTCGACGCGGACCGCAACCGCGTGCTGTTCGCCCCCCACCTGTCCTGGCGCAACGAGCCGCTGCGCGACCGCCTCGCCGACCGCCTCGCCGTCCCCGTCCTGGTGGACAACGACGCCAACTCCGCGGCCTGGGCCGAGTGGCGCTTCGGCGCCGGCCGCGGCGAGGACCACCTCGTCATGATCACGCTCGGCACCGGCATCGGCGGCGCGATCCTGGAGGACGGGCAGGTCAAGCGGGGCAAGTACGGGGTGGCCGGCGAGTTCGGCCACATGCAGGTCGTCCCCGGCGGCCACCGCTGCCCCTGCGGCAACCGCGGCTGCTGGGAGCAGTACAGCTCAGGCAACGCGCTGGTCCGCGAGGCCCGCGAGCTGGCCGCCGCCGACTCGCCGGTCGCCTACGGGATCATCGAGCACGTCAAGGGCAACATCGGCGACATCAGCGGTCCGATGATCACCGAGCTGGCCCGCGAGGGCGACGCCATGTGCATCGAGCTGCTCCAGGACATCGGGCAGTGGCTCGGCGTCGGCATCGCCAACCTCGCCGCCGCCCTCGACCCCTCCTGCTTCGTCATCGGCGGTGGCGTCTCCGCCGCCGACGACCTGCTGATCGGCCCCGCGCGGGACGCCTTCAAGCGGCACCTCACCGGCCGCGGCTACCGTCCCGAGGCGCGCATCGTCCGCGCGCAGCTCGGTCCCGAGGCGGGCATGGTCGGCGCCGCGGACCTCGCCCGGCTGGTCGCCCGCCGCTTCCGCCGCGCCAAGCGCCGCCGGGTCGAGCGCCACGAACGCTACGAGCGGTACGCGGAGGCCCGACGCACCACCCGGGAGTCGCTGTGAGCGGCGAGCTCCCCCCGCACACGGTCCTCCCGGGCGAGCCCCGCCCGGCCGAGGACCGGCGGCACATGATCCGCCGCAGGGCGCTCACCCTGCTGATCATCGTGCTGCTCATCGGTGTCCCGGCCGGGTACCTGGTGATCTCCGCCAACCAGAGCCGGGCCAGCGGCAAGGACAAGGAGGCGAAGTACTCCGCGACCGGCCTCACCGAGGGCTGGCCGTCGAAGGTGCAGCGCCGCCTCTACCAGGTCCCCGTGCCCCACCCCGCCTGGTGGGTGGCCTCCTACGAGACCAACAACTGGAAGACCAGCCGCCTGTACGTCGAGTTCGAGACCACCGACGCGGGCCTGACCGCCTTCCTCACCAGCCTGGGCGTCCGGGAGGACGACCTGGAGCGGGACGACATCACCATCGGCGGACGCGACCGGGAGGTCACCGGCTGGACGTTCGACGGACCCGGCACCTGGTCCGGCCTCGTCCACGAACAGAAGGACCCGGCACCCACGCACGACGTCGTCGTCAACCACCACAAGCCGGGCTATCCGAGGGTGTACGTCGTCTCCCGCACCGTGCCCTGATCCCGCGCGCACCGGCCGCCGGGGCCGACTGTCGGACCCCACCCGTAGAGTCGGGGACGACGGGACCGACGGACGAACAAAAGGTGACGGGACGGATGAGCGGACGGGCGGTGACGGCCGGGCGGGACACCGCCGGGCCCGGCGGCGCGGACGGGGCGGACCTCCCCGCGCGGCTCGCGGCCGTCTTCCTCCCGGCGTCCCTCCCGCGCGAGGGACGCGTCGCCCTCTACGCCCCCGAGGGCGGCCCCGACGGCGCCGGGCTCCCCGGAGCGCCCGACGCCCCCGCGTCGCGCACCGACCTCACCGTCGTCCGCCCGCACGGCGCGGGCGTGCGCCGCAGGACGGTCCCCGCCCTGTCCCTCGCCGTCGACGAGGCCCTCCCGCTGCTGGTGCGGGCCCGGCACGACCCCGCGGCCCACCCCGCCACCGCCTGCTGGGGCGCCGCCGCCCTGCACGCCCTGCGGCTCACCGCCCGCGGCCGGCTGCTGCCCGGCCTGACCGCCGACGGCCACGACGCCTGGCGCGCCGGCCCGCTCGACCCCGACGACGTGGCGCACCTGCGCGCGGTGGCCGCCGCCCTGCCGTACGAGGGCCACGCCGTCCCGCTGCCCGGCCCCGGTCCCCTCCGGCTGCCCCGGCCGGAGGCGCTGGTGCGCGCCTTCCTGGACGCGGTCGCCGACACCCTGCCCCGCACCCCGGCCGCGCCGTACGCCTCGGGGCTCCCGTTCGCCGCGCGCACGGCACAGCGACTGCCCGGCGCCCGCGACTGGGCCGCCGAGGTCGCCGCCGGCATGGACGCCGGCGTGCGGATCTCGCTCCGCCTGGACCTGTCCGCGTACGACCTCTTCGACACCGGCGGGGGAGTCGGCGGGGACGGGAGCGCCGCGCGGAGCGCGGGAGCCGCGATCGTGCAGGTGCACAGCCTCGCCGACCCGACCCTGGTGGCCGACGCGACGGCGCTGTGGGCGGGCGCGGCGGACGACGCCTTCGGCCCCCGCGCACGGGTGGACGCGGCCCTCGCGGTGCGCCGCGCGGCCCGGGTCTGGCCGCCGCTGGACCGGCTCTCCGACCAGGACGTGCCGGACGTGCTGGCCCTGTCCGAGGAGGAGCTGAACGACCTGCTGGGCGTGGCGGCCACCCGGCTCGCCGCGGCCGGCGTCGCCGTGCACTGGCCCCGGGACCTCGCCCAGGACCTGACCGTCACGGCGGTGGTCCGCCCGGCCCCCGGTTCGGCGACCGACGGCACCGGTTTCTTCGAGAGCGGGGACCTGCTGCGCTTCGGCTGGCAGCTCGCCCTCGGCGGCGACCCGCTCACCGAGGCCGAGATGGACGCCCTGGCCGAGGCCCACCGTCCGGTCGTACGGCTGCGCGACCAGTGGGTGCTGGTCGACCCCGCCCTCGTCCGCAAGGCCCGCAAGCGGGACCTCGGGCTGCTCGACCCGGTCGACGCGCTGTCCGTCACCCTCACCGGCCGCGCGGAGGTCGACGGGGAGACGGTCGAGGCGGTGCCGGCCGGTGCCCTCGCCGCCCTCCGCGACCGCCTGACCGCGGGGGTGCGGCCCGCCGAGCCGCCGCCCGGCCTCGACGCCACCCTGCGCGACTACCAGCTGCGGGGCCTGGCCTGGCTGGACCTGATGACCTCCCTCGGCCTCGGCGGCTGCCTCGCCGACGACATGGGCCTGGGCAAGACCGTCACCCTGATCGCCCTGCACCTGAAGCGGGCCCGCACCGAGCCGACCCTGGTGGTCTGCCCGGCCTCGCTGCTCGGCAACTGGCAGCGGGAGATCACCCGGTTCGCGCCCGGCGTCCCCGTGCGCCGCTTCCACGGCCCCGACCGCACCCTGGACGGCCCGGACGGCGGCTTCGTCCTCACCACCTACGGCACCATGCGCTCCGCCGCCGGCGACCTGGCCGGGCGGGCGTGGGGCATGGTCGTCGCCGACGAGGCGCAGCACGTCAAGAACCCCCACTCCGCGACCGCGCAGGCGCTGCGCACGATCCCGGCCCCCGCCCGGGTGGCGCTCACCGGCACCCCGGTGGAGAACAACCTCTCCGAGCTGTGGGCCCTCCTCGACTGGACGACCCCCGGGCTCCTCGGCCCGCTGAAGTCCTTCCGCGCCCGGCACGCGCGCGCGGTGGAGACCGGCGAGGACGAGGAGGCGGCCGAGCGCCTCGCCCGCCTGGTCCGCCCCTTCCTGCTGCGGCGCAGGAAGTCCGACCCCGGCATCGTCCCCGAACTGCCGCCCAAGACCGAGACGGACCATCCCGTACCGCTCACCCGCGAACAGGCCGCGCTGTACGAGGCGGTGGTGCGCGAGTCGCTGCACGCCATCGAGAACGCGCGGGGGATGGGCCGGCGCGGACTGGTGCTGAAGCTGCTGACCTCGCTCAAGCAGATCTGCGACCACCCGGCGCTCTACCTGAAGGAGGAGCACGCGCACGCCGGAGGCGGCCGGCTCGCGGCCCGTTCCGGGAAACTCGCCCTGCTGGACGAACTGCTGGACACCGTGCTCGCCGAGGACGGCTCCGCCCTGGTCTTCACGCAGTACGTCGGGATGGCCCGTCTGATCACCGCCCACCTCGCCGAGCGCGCGGTCCCCGTCGAGCTCCTCCACGGCGGTACGCCGGTGCCGGAGCGGGAGCGCATGGTGGACCGCTTCCAGAGCGGGGCGACCCCCGTCCTGGTGCTCTCCCTCAAGGCCGCCGGCACCGGCCTGAACCTCACCCGCGCGGGCCACGTCGTCCACGTCGACCGCTGGTGGAACCCCGCGGTGGAGGAACAGGCCACCGACCGCGCGTACCGCATCGGCCAGACCCAGCCCGTCCAGGTCCACCGCCTGGTCACCGAGGGCACGGTCGAGGACCGCATCGCCGGGATGCTGGAGTCCAAGCGTGCCCTCGCCGACGCCGTCCTCGGCTCCGGGGAGTCGGCCCTCACGGAGCTGTCCGACCGCGACCTGTCCGACCTGGTGTCCCTGCGGAGGCCGGCATGACCCCCCGCCCCTCCGACGAGGCCCGCGAGGCCCTGCGCGCGGCCCGCGCCCGGACGGCCCGCGAACCGGCGGCCGCGGACACGCCGGAGCACCGGTCCCTGCCCGGCCGGCCGGCCGCCCCGGCCCCCGGCCGGCCCGACGGCCCCGGCGGCGGGTCCCGCCCGGGCGACGCGGCCCGTGAGGCGCTGCGGCAGGCGGCGCGGGCCCGGCGCGGTGCGGAAGGGCCCGCCGAAGCGGCGGAACCGGACCGCGAGGACACCGGCGCACCGGCGGCGGAGGGCGGGACACCCCCCGAAGAGGGGCCCCACGGCGACGCCCCGCCCCCCGCCGGCCCGCCGCCCGGGGCCTGCGGGGACACGGAGGCCGCCGCGGGCGGCCCCGTCGGGCACCACGCGCCCCCGCGCCCCGGGGACGTCGCGCGGGAGGCGCTGCGCTCCGCGCGTGAGGAGGCGCTGCGGGCGCGCCCGGCCCCCGGCGACCGTGCGGCGGACGCCGCGCCCCGTGGACGACGCGCCCCGTCGCCCCGGGTCCCGCGCACGACCCGCGGCGACCGGGCCGCCGACGCCCGGACCCGTGAGGTACGGGAGTCGCTCGCGGACGCCTTCCGCGTGCCCGGACCGGATCCGGGCACCGGCGCCGCCCCCGGCCCGGGCGGCGCCCCCGCGACCCCCGGCGACCGGCGCCCGCCCGGCGGCCCTCCGGCTCCCCCCACCCGGGACGGGGCCGCGGAGGACGCCGGCACGGAACCCTCCCGCCCCCCGCGGGAGACCGCGCCGCCCGCCCCCGTCCCCGCCGCGCCCCGCTCCATGGCCGCCCCCGCCCGCGACGGCGAACTGCGCCGCACCTTCCCGGCGTTCCCGCCCCGCGCCTCGGAGGGTGAGGGCTTCGCCGAGACCTGGTGGGGCGACGCATGGGTCACGGCGCTGGAGGAGGGCGCGCTGGACGCCGCCCGGCTCGCCCGCGGACGCGGGTACGCCGAGCAGGGCCACGTGGACGCCATCACCGTCACCCCGGGGCTCGTGCTCGCGTACGTGCGGGGCGGCCGCCCGCGGCCGTACCGCGTGCAGGTGCGGCTGCGGACGTTCGAGGACGCCGACTGGGAGCGGTTCCTGGACGCCGCGGCCGACCGCCCCGGCCACATCGCGGCGCTGCTGGACAAGGAGATGCCCCCGTCCCTCGCCGACTGCGGGGCCCCGCTGCTGCCCGGCCCCGGCGACCTCGTCCCGCGGTGCAGCTGTCCCGACTCCGGCCACCCCTGCAAGCACGCCGCCGCCCTCTGCTACCAGACGGCCCGGCTGCTCGACGCCGACCCGTTCGTGCTGCTCCTGCTGCGCGGACGCGGTGAGCGCGAGGTGATCGACGCGCTGTCCCGGCTCAGCGCCGCCCGCGCGGCCCGCGCCGCCCAGGGCAGGGAACCGGAACCCCTGCCCGGCATCCGGGCGGTCGACGTCCTCACCCGACGGGACCACGCCCTCCCCCCGCTCCCGGCCCCGCCGCCCCCGCCGCCGCACCCCGAGCAGCCGCCCGTCTACCCCGCGTCCCCGGGCGGACCGGACCCGTTCGCACTGGACCAGCTGGCCACCGACGCCGCCGCCCGCGCACACGCCCTGCTCACCACCGGCCGCGACCCGGTCGCCCGGCTCACCCTCTGGCAGGACGCGGTGCGGCTCGCCGCCGCCCGCCCCGGATCGGGGCTCACGGCCGCCACCCGCGCGCTGTACTCCTCCCTCGCGCGCGCCGCCGGCCGCACCCCCGCCGAGCTGGCGCGGGCGGTCGCCGCCTGGCGCCAGGGCGGCCCGACGGGCCTGGCCGTCCTCGAGGAGCCCTGGGACCCGCCGGCCGGCCGCTTCGACCGGGCCCGCCCCCTCCTCCTCGCCGCCGACCTCCCCGCCTTCCGCCCCTGGCGCAACCACCTCACCCACCCCCGGGGCCACGTCCAGCTCCGCCTCGGCCGCGACCACCTGTGGTACGCCTACGAGTCCGAGCCGGGTCACGACGACTGGTGGCCCCGCGGCACCCCCGACCCGGACCCCGTGGGCGCCCTGACCGGTCTGGACGCGCCGGGCGGCCCGTGACGGTCCCGGGGCCTCAGTCCCGCCCGTTCCCGGGCGCCGACGGCACGGGCGGCTCGCTCTGCCGGAGCGCGGCCAGGAGCTCGCTCCGCCCGGCCAGCAGTTCGGTGAGGATCCGGCGGGCCGCGCGGAGCAGTTCGGCGACGTCGCCCCCGGCGAGGGCGTACCGGACGGTGGAGCCCTCCCGGACCGAGACGACGATGCCGGACCTCCTGAGCACGGCCAGCTGCTGCGAGAGGCTGGACGGCTCGACGTCGATGTCGGCGAGCAGGTCCCGCACCGGCACGGGGCCGTGCTGCAGCAGTTCCAGGACCCTGATGCGCACGGGGTGCCCCAGCATGCGGAAGAACTCCGCCTTGGCCTGGTAGAGGGGGACTTGCATGGGCGCGCACTCCCTGCCGCATCGGGGATGTTCTCCGTCGTGCGGCGGCGCCCCGCGGGCGCGCCGCCGCACGATGTGCCGTCCTCCCGGGCCGGCCCTTCGAACCGGTCCTTCTCGCCCGGCGTGGCGCGCGTCCGCGGAGGGGGATCATGCCGATGTGGTGACATGAAGAAGTCTTCACATCGTGGGCGCGCGTCGGCCGGGAGCCCGGGGCGTTCAGACTTCCAGCTGCTCCTCGGTCCGCCTGAGCTGGTGGCGGGCCATCGCCAGGTTCGACCGGGCCCTGTCGAGCACCAGGTACAGGAACAGACCGTTGCCGTTGCGGCCGGTGACCGGCCGGATGAGGTGGTACTGGTTGCCGAGGGTGATGAGGACGTCCTCGAGCCGGCTGGTCAGGCCCAGCAGTTCCATGGTGCGCACCTTGGCCCGGACGACATCCGTGTTGCCGGCGGCCGCGACGGTCAGGTCCAGGTCCTTGCCCCCGCCCAGCGTCCCCAGGGCCATGCCGCTGGAGTAGTCGACGACGGCCGCCCCGAGGGCCCCCTCGACGGCGGTCATGATGTCCTTCAGCGACACTTCCACAGTTGCCATGGACGTCTCCCTCTCCGGTCTTCTCACGGGTGGTGCCGGTCCCGACGGGGCGGCGCGCTCCCGCCCCGGCCGGTGGAGGCACCGTAGGCAGGCGGCGTCGGGCGGAGAGGACGTGTTTTCCGGTATGACCGTCCGATGATCGAATGTGTGCGCCGCGCGCTGTCCTGCGACCGGGACCGGTTCACAAAGCTTCGCTCCGGTGTCATCGCGGTCCCCCCGAAGAGTTTCCCCGCGGCACCCCTCCCGTTGGCCGTGCCCGGCTACCTTCGCCTCGCCCGGTCCGGCAGCAGGAGAGGCACGTCCATGAGCACCCCGGTCCACCGCACCCCGCCCCGGCGGCCCGCCGCCGCCCCGGCGCCGGCCCGGCAGCGTCGGGAGGGGAGCAGGGCCGGCGGCCCGTCCGGGAACCCGGCGGAGCACGCCCTCCTCCGGATGCAGTCCGGCGCCGGCAACCGGGCCGCGACCGCGGCGGTGCAGCGCGCCAGGGACGCGGACCGCGGGAAGGCGCCGGAGGACGGCGGCGCGCCCGCCGGAGCGAAGGACGCGCCCGCCGGAGCGAAGGACGCGTCCGCCGGAACGAGGAAGGACTACCGCGACCGGATCGCCGGCCTCCTGGACAGGTTCAAGAAGAACCTCGAGCCCATCGACACCTTCATCAAGGGGGTCCAGACCCCCGTCAACGCGGGTTTCACCCAGCAGGCCGCCGCGGCGGCCAATGAGGGCCTCAAGCACTCCGCCGCCGCGTCGGGGACCTCCGCCGCGTCGGGGAACCTCCTCACGGAGGCCACCGGCACCGTGGTCAACGGCATGGAGGCGTACAAGAACCTGAAGGACGCCAGGAAGCACGGGACCGGGGCCGCCCACCACACGGCGAGGAAGAAGGCCAGGACCAAGGGGGTCGACACGGTCGTCGGCGCCGTCGGCTCGGGGAGCTACAGCGCCGCCGTGGCCAAGGAGGTGACCAAGCTCCAGAAGGCGGCGGACGCCGCGGTGGCGTCCGAGGTGAGCGGTGTCGCCAGTGCTTCCGTCGGCGCGATCAAGGGCGTGCGGGCGGCCTTCCGCGTCGGGGGAGCGGCCCGCAAGTACCGGAAGGTGAAGGAGCTCGGAGACCCCCACCTCGTCCACGCGGGGTCGCTGGCCCGGCTGAACGAGGCGCGGGAGCAGGCCGAATGGGCCGCGGCGGAGGCGTACGTCGCGCTGGACGCCTACTGGGACCACGAGGGCGGGGGGCGGCTGGAGCTCGTGTCCGAGGCCATCGACGCCGCCTGGGAGGCGATGGGCGAGGCCCGTGACGCCGCCGAGAGCCTCCGGCGCGCGGAGAAGGACGTGGAGAGGCTGGAGACGGTGCAGGAGTACGCGAGGAAGAAGCAGCTCACCAAGATCGGCAAGGAGGCGGTCGGCGGCGCGGTGGGCGAATCCACCAAGGCCGCGGCCGGCGTCGTGACGGCGGTCGCGGCGGGAACGGCCGGACTGGCGAGCAACCCGGTCGGATGGGGCCTCGCCGGGGCCGGGGCCGGCCTCGTCCTCGGCGTCACCCTCTACAAGGCGCTCCGCGCCGCCACGAAGCGCTACGAGGAGGTCCGCCACCCCGAGCGCTGGGCGCCGGAGGGCGAGACCCCGGCGGAGGCCGCGTCCCGCGGGGAGTCGCTGCAGCACGCCCTGACGTTCTGGAAGAAGGTGTCGAAGGGCGAACGCCAGGCCATGGCGCGCGAGATCCACGCCCTGGCGGCGGGGCCCCGTGTCCCCGGCGGCGGCGCCACGACGGCCGAGATGAGGGAATCCGCGAGGGCCCTCCTCATCGCTCTCAAAGCGGGCCCCGCCGACCACGGGCTGGAGCCCGGGGAGTGGGCGGACACCCTCGACGACCCGGCGAGGACCGCGGGCTGGATCAAGGAGATAGCGGAGCAGCTGGCCTCGGGGTGACCGGGAGGCGGGAGCGGCGCGGTCCACCGGACGGCACGGCCGCCGTACGGCTCCCGACGGGCGAACACGCCGCCCCCCGGGTACGGACCCCGGGACCAGACGGCCGTACCCGCCTCTCCTCAGTCGCGGTAGGCGTGGGTCCGGGCGGCCTCCACCGTGGCCCAGACGACGGCGCCGGGGTGCAGGTCCAGCTCGGCGGCGGCGACCGCGGTGAGGTCGGCGGCGAGGGGGAACCCGCCGGTGAGGTCGACGCGGATCCGGTCGCCGTGGGTCTCCAGGCCGGCCACTTCGCAGCGCCACAGGTTGCGGGCGCCGGAGCCGGTGGGGCGGTCCCGGTGGACGGTGACCGCGCCGGGCGGGAAGGCGACGAACACCCGCCCGGTCAGCTCCTCGGCGGCCGTGATCGCGGGCCCGTCGTCGAGGCGCACCGTGCGGCCCTCCGCACGGCCCCGGTAGAGGTTGAGGCCGACCAGGCGGGCGACGTAGTCGGTGCGGGGGTGGCGGGCGATGCGGGAGGGGGTGCCCTCCTGGACGACGTGGCCGTCCTCGACGACGACGAGGCGGTCGGCGAGGACCATGGCGTCGAGCGGATCGTGGGTGACGAGGACGGCGACGGCCTCGAAGTCGGCCAGGTGGCGGCGGAGCCGGGCGCGCACCTCCAGCCGGGTGCGGGCGTCCAGGGCGGCGAGCGGTTCGTCCAGCAGCAGCAGCCGGGGGCGGACGGCCAGGGCGCGGGCGAGGGCGACGCGTTGGGCCTGGCCGCCGGAGAGCCGGCGGGGCTTGGCGGCGGCGTGTTCCGACAGGCCCATGCGGTCCAGCCACGCGGCGGCCTGCGCCCGGGCCCGTGCCTTGCCCGCGCCCCGGCAGCGCGGCCCGAAGGCCACGTTGTCCAGTGCGGAGAGGTGGGGGAAGAGCAGGTAGTCCTGGAAGACGACGCCGACCGGCCGGGACTCCGGCGGCGTGCGGTCCAGCTCCGCGCCGTCGAGCCGCAGGTGACCCTCCGAGAGCGGGACGAGGCCGGCGAGGGCGCGCAGGGCGGTGGTCTTGCCGGCGCCGTTGGGGCCGAGCAGGGCGACGACCTCGCCGGGCGCCGCGGTCAGCGTGACGTCGAGGCGGAAGGCGCCGCGCTCGACGACGAGCCGCGCGTCGAGCCCTCCGGCGCCCGGGACGGAGGCCCCGGGCCCGGCCGTCCCCCCGTTGCCGGTCACGAGGCGGTCATCCAGCGGTCGCGCAGCCCCGCCAGTACGGCGACGGACACCGCCAGCAGCACCAGGCTGAGGGCGACGGCCGCCTCCGGGTCGTTCTGCAGGGCGAGGTAGACGGCGAGCGGCATGGTCCGGGTACGGCCGGGGAAGTTGCCCGCGAAGGTGATCGTCGCCCCGAACTCGCCGAGCGCCCGCGCCCAGGCCAGGACGGCGCCGGCCGCGATGCCGGGTGCGATCAGCGGCAGGGTGACCCGGCGGAAGGCGGTGAAGCGGGACGCGCCCAGGGTGGCGGCCGCCTCCTCGTACCGCGGGTCGGCGGCCCGTAGCGTGCCCTCGACGCTGATGACGAGGAACGGCATCGCCACGAACGCCTCCGCCACGATCACGCCCGTGGTGGTGAACGGCAGCGTGATCCCGAACCAGGAGTCCAGCCACTGCCCCACGACCCCGTTGCGGCCCAGCGCCGTCAACAGGGCGACACCGCCCACCACCGGCGGCAGCACCAGCGGGAGCGCCACCAGGGCCCGGACGAGACCGCGTCCCGGGAACTCGACCCGGGCCAGCAGCCAGGCCAGCGGCACGCCGATCACCATGCTCACCGCGGTCGCCGCCGTGGCGCAGACCAGCGACAGCCTCAGCGCCTGCCACACCTCGGTGCCGGTCAGCAGCTCGGGCATGCTCCGCCAGGGGGCCCGGACCAGCAGGGCGACCAGCGGGAGCACCAGGAACGCCAGGCCGATCAGCGCGGGCACGAGCAGCGGCAGGGGAGCCCCGCCCCGCACACCGGCCCCCGTCCGGGCACCGGGACGCCGCGGCCCGCCCGGACGGGGGCCGGCCGCGGCACCGGTCCTGTGCGGCGCGGTCACGGCGCGGTGAACCCGGCCCCGGTCAGCACCCGCCGACCCTCGGCGGACCGCACCAGCTCGATGAACGCCCTGCCCGCCGCGGGGTTGGGCGCGTCCTCGAGCAGGGTGATCGGGTAGTCGTTGACCGCCTCGGCGGACTCGGGGAACTCCACGCCCTCCACCTTGTCACCGGCCGCCCTCACATCGCTCCTGTAGACCACGGCGGCGTCGGCCTCCTTCAGGACCACCTTGTTGAGGGCGGACCTGACGTCCTCCTCGTAGGACACGGGCGTGAGCTCGAGGCCGGCGGCGGCCAGCGCCTTCCCGGCCGCGGCGCCGCACGGCACGGTCCCGTCGCACAGCACGACCTTCAGACCGCCTGCGGTGAGGTCCTCCAGGGAGGCGATCTCGTCCGGGTTGCCGGGCGGGGTGGCGATCTCCAGCCGGTTGCGGACGAAGGTGGCCGGGGTTCCGGCGGCGTCCCCGGCGTCCGTGACGACCTTCATCGTCCTGGGACTGGCGGAGGCGAACACGTCGGCCGGGGCGCCGCTGGTGATGCCGGCGGCGAGCGAGTCGCTGCCGCCGAAGTTGAAGACGACCTCCGTGCCGGGGTGCCGCTCCTCGAACTCCTCGCCGAGCTCGGTGAAGCTCTCCGTCAGCGAGGCGGCGGCGAAGACGTTCACCGTCCCCGACAGCTCGCCGGGAGCGCCGGATCCGGCGCCGGAGTCCGGGCCGGAGGACGAGCAGGCGCTCAGGACCAGCAGCGCGGCGGCGCCCGCGCCGGCCACCTGGAGGGTCCGGCGGTTCCGGCGCGCGGTTCGGGTCATCACGGGCCCGGGGACGATCCGAGGGGTGCGCATACGCAGATGATACTGCCGCAGGTGCCAGGTGAAATAGCCATACGGCTTCGCGCGAGCCGGGTTCTCGCGTGAATCACCTGGCATCTGCGCTCGCACGGGACGGCTTGCCGGTCCGGTCCTTCGGGGTGGCGGCCCGTGAGCCGGTCCCCCGGAGCCGCCGGTGCGGCGGCCGCCCGGCAGCGGTTCCCGAGCGCGGGGGAGCCGGCCACGGGTGGGTGCCGCGCACCCGGGGACACGGCGGCCTGGTTCCGGTTCCCCGGCGCGGCGAACCTGGTGGTCGTGCGGCCGCCGCGACTGCCGAGCGGCCGCCACCGCCCGCACGGAGCCCGCCTCGTCCGCAGGCGGACCGATGAGCCGAACCCCTGGGGAACACCATGACCTTCACCGACACCGACACCGACACCGGCACCAGCACCGACGCCGGAACCGGCACCCCGAGCTGGAACCCGGAGGCCCTCGAGGAGATCCTCTCGAACGACGCCGGCCGGCCCGTCCTGTTCACCAACGCCCGGATCATCACGATGGACCCGCTGATCGGGACCATGAACGGTGCCGACATCCTGTTCGTCGGTCCCCTGATCGTGGGCGTCGGCCCGGCCATCGTCACCGCGGCACAGGACGACGGCGCCATCGTCGTCGACTGCACGGGCACGACGATCGTCCCCGCCGTCGTGGACACCGTCGCCCTGGCCGGCGGCCGCGGCCGGCGCTCCGAGCACGTCGCGACGCTGACCCCGGGCAACACCACCGACTTCCTGGTGCTGCCCGACGGGATCGCCGCCGACGTGCCGAGCGCGGTGGCCGCCCTCGTGTCCCGCCCGGACCAGGTCCGCGCACTGGTCGCGGCCGGCCGGCCCGTCCGCTGGGCGGGCACCGACGTCCCGGGCGGGCCGGCCGCCCCCGAGACGGACATCCCCGCCGCGCCGGACCTGACCGGCAGCCCGCGGCTCGGCGTCTGGATCGACCGGGAGGACTTCCTGCACCAGGAACTCACCGCCGACGGCCGCTACGACGAGACACGGGGCGGCCGCCCCTACGCCTACCAGGGCCGGTTCTGGATCGACGGCGACCGCATCGACTACCTGGACGACCTCGGCTTCTGGGCCTACGGGGAGTTCAAGGGCGACGAACTGCACCACGCGGGCTACGTCATGAAGCGGGGCTGACCCGCCGGCCGGCAGCCCACCACCCCCTCCCCGACACACGGAAAGCAGACCCCTCATGCACACCGCCGCCGACACCGCCGCCGCGGCCGTCCTCGAGCAGATCCGCCGTCGCCCCGCGGACGAACGGCGCATCCTGTTCACCGGCGCGACCGTCGTCACCATGGACGCCGGCCTCGGCGTCCTGCACGACGCCGACCTGCTCGTCGAGGGCGACACCATCGCCGCCGTCGGCCCCGGCCTCGACGCCGGCGACGCCGTGGTCGTCGACGCCGCCGGCACCGTCCTCAGCCCCGGTTTCGTCGACACCCACCGGCACGCCTGGGAGGCCCAGCTGCGCCGGATCATGCCGGACGTCGACGACCTCGGCGCCTACGTCATGTCCACCCTGGCCGGCCACGCCACCGTCTACCGGCCCCAGGACATGTACACCGGCACGAAGCTCGCCGCCCTCACCGCGATCGACAGCGGCATCACCACCATGCTCGACTTCTCCCACAACTCCCGCACCCCCGAACACTCCGACGCCGCCGTCGAGGCCCTCCGCGACACCGGCATCCGCGGTGTGCACGCCTCCATGGGCCCGCACTTCGGTGACTGGGACAAGCAGTGGCCCGGCGACCTGACACGCCTCAGGGAGAAGTACTTCAACAGTGACGACCAGCTGCTGACCCTGCGCCTGGCGGCGCTCGCCACCGACGAGATCGCCGGGCCGGCCCTCGCCTACGGCCCCGAACTCGCCCGCGTCGCCAAGGACCTGGGCATCGGGGTGAGCGTGGACGCGGTCTTCGGCACGGCCTCCTCCGAGGTGATCCTGAACTGGGCGAAGGACGGCATCCTCGGCAGCGACGTCACCCTCATCCACGCCACCGGACTGACCCCCGAAGCATGGAAGGCGATGGGGGAAAGCGGCACCACCGTGGCTCTCGCCCCCACCTCCGACGCACAGATCGGCCTGGAGACCGCGATCCCCGCCGTCGACGAGGCTTTGTCCGTCGGCATCCGTCCCGGACTGAGCATCGACGTCGAAGTCGCCCTGGCCAGCGACATGTTCACCCAGATGCGGGCCCTGCACGCCATCCAGCGGATGCGGGCCGTCAACGCCGCCCACGGCACCGGCCGGCAGCCGGTCCGCATCACCACCCACGACGTCCTGGACTTCGCCACCCTCCAGGGCGCCCGCACCAACGGCCTCGCCGACGTCACCGGCTCACTCACCCCCGGCAAGAAGGCCGACCTGTTGGTCATCCAGGCCGAGGACCTCAACAACATGCCGCTCAACGACCCGATCGGCACCCTCGTACTGGGCTCCGACGCCCGCAACATCAGTACCGTCCTCATCAACGGCGAGCCCCGCAAGTGGGACGGACAGGTCCTCGACGTCGACCTGCCCGCCCTGCGCCACGAGGTCCACGCCTCGCGCGCGCACGTGCTGAACACCCCGGCCGCCTGACCATCCCGTCACCGTCCCCGGCCTCCCCCTCCGGCCGGGGGCGCCGCGGTCACCGGCCCGGCCGTCTGCCGTGGAGTTGCGGGTCCGTGCCCCGATGCGATGCTGGAGGTGATGACCCCGTTCGGGGTATGCGCGGAGCGCCCCGTCCGCTGCCGCGCCCTCCCACCCGCGCCTCGGCCGGAGCCGAGCGGCGCGGTGGCAGCCACCCTCCTCACCGGAAGGGCAGAACCATGGCTCAGGCGGCTCGAGTGCGTCGTGACACGACGAAGATGACGGATCGCTGGGACCCCCAGCTCCTCTGGTACGCCCGAGCGGTACGGCGCATGCAGGGCAAGCAGGAGTCGCAGCCGACCAGTTGGCTCTGGCAGGCCAACATCCACGGCGAGAAGGCGGAGAACCCCGGCCCCAATCCGGAGTGGAACAACTGCCCGCACGGCGGCTGGTTCTTCCTGCCCTGGCACCGCGCCTACCTCCTCTGCTTCGAGGAGATCGTGCGCGACGTCATCCGGAACGAGCTGGACGGACCCGACGACTGGGCACTGCCGTACTGGAACTACACCCGGGTGACGAACGGTGACCCGGACAGCCCGGGGTCGCAGGAATGCCGTCGCCTGCCGAGCGCGTTCCGCAGCCCGGACTGGCCCGACGGCGAGGGCGGGAACCCGCTGTTCCTGGCGGAGCCCGACCGCAGCCCGGGCGCCGCCCTGGGAGCTTCCGTCGGGTGGACCGAGGTCAACCCGTACCGGGCCATGCAGGCACCGCGCTTCACCGGCGCGACGCAGTTCGGCAGCGAGCACACCGGCAGCCGTCTGCTCCACAGCAACGGACAGTCCGGCCTGCTGGAGATGCAGCCGCACAACCTCCTCCACGGTTACGTGGGAGGGGTGATGTTGCAGTTCTTCTCGCCCCGGGACCCCGTCTTCTGGCTGCACCACGCCAACATCGACCGTCTCTGGGCGGCTTGGAACGCGAGCAGCGCCGAGCACAGGAACCCGACGGACGCGGACTGGCTCGGCTTCGCCCACACCTTCCGCGACGCGCAGGGCAACCAGGTCAGGTTCACGTCGGGAGAGCTCCAGTCCACGGAGGAGTTCGGGTACGTCTACGAGTCGCTGACGGACGGGCTCGGGCTGAAGCCCCCCGAGCGGCTGGTCGCCACGCCGGCGGCCGGCGTCGACCCCCCGCCGCAGCAGGTGGCGGCCACCTCGGGCCCGACCGACCTGGGACCGGACGCCCTCGCCGTCCCGCTGACTCCCGGGCCCGGTGCCCGCGCCGGGGCCCTGCCGGAGGCCGCCTCGCCGCAGACGCCGAACCGCGCCGTCCTCACCATGGACGACGTACGCGCCGACGCGCCGCCCCAGACGAACTACCGCGTCTTCGTCGGCGCCCGCCCCGACCACGAGGAGGACCTCGACCCGGAGGGGCCGTACTTCATCGGCCACGTCCACTTCTTCGGCGCGGTCGGCGCCCATCCCCACTCCCACGGTGGTGGAGGACTCACCTTCACGTTCGACATCACCGAGCACCTCACCGAGCTGCGCCGGCTGGGCGCGTGGGACGGCGAGGGCGTTCCGCCGGTCGTGGTGACACCGGCTCCGCTCGGCCCGCCGCCGCCCGACGCCGGGGAGCCGGCCGGTGCTCTCGCGGCCGTGTCGACGCCACCGCCCGGCTCGCGTCCCCGCATCGGCAGCATCTCCCTGAGCACCACCTGACCGGGGCCCGCGGGCCGGAACGGCCGCAGCGGACCTGGCCGGAACCGGTACCCGCCGGAGCCTCCCCGGCCGGCCCGGGCCGGTGGACGACTTCCACCGGTGCGGTCGGAGTGGATCGGGAAGAGGTCGTCGACGACCTCTTCCCGCCGGTGGTGACGCCCTCGAAGGCGGAGGCACTCACCCGCGGGGCCGCACCGGCACACCCGGCGACGTGGCCGGCGCGGCCGTCCTCCTCGTCGCCCTGGACATCCACCGGGTCGGCACCGGGGCCGCGGTCGACGCCCCCCGCGCTCCCCTTTCCGTCCCGGACGACGCGGACGGGCACGGGGGCACCGGGCGGGCCCTTCAGCCGGGTGGCTCTTCGGGGAGGAACGTCACCTGCGGGGCGCCCGTGCGCGGATGGACGGCGACTTCCGCCGCCACTCCGTAGACCTCGGCCAGGAGCCGCGGGGTGAGGACCTCGGCGGGTGGACCGGAGGCGGTGACCGCACCGTCGTGCAGGACGTAGAGGCGGTCGCAGTAGGAGGCGGCCAGGTTGAGGTCGTGCAGGGCGAGCAGCACGGTGGCGGGCAGGCGGCGCAGGGTGCCGAGCACGGACAGCTGGTGCCGGATGTCGAGGTGGTTGGTGGGTTCGTCGAGGACGAGGAGGGTGGGCTGCTGGGCGAGGGCCCGCGCGATGAGGACGCGCCGGCGCTCGCCGCCGGAGAGCCGGTCGAAGGGGCGGTCGGCCAGGTGGACGGCGTCGACCGCGAGGAGCGCGGAGTCGATGAGGCCGGCGTCCTCGGGGGTGTCACCGGCGAGGAACCGTTTGTGCGGGGTGCGGCCCATGGCGACGACCTCGCGGACGGCGAGGTCGAAGTCGGCCGCCGAGTCCTGGACCACCGCCGCCACGGTGCGGGCCAGTCGCCGCACCGGCAGCGCCCAGACGTCGTCTCCGTCGACCCGGACCCGGCCGGTGTCGGGGCGCAGGACGCGGTAGACGGTGCGCAGGAGGCTGGACTTCCCGCTGCCGTTGGGACCGACGAGCCCGATGGTCTCGCCCGGGCGGGCGGTCAGGGAGACGTCGCGCACCAGGTGGCGGGCTCCGGCGGTGAGCGTGACGCCGTCGACGCTCAGTTCGGTCGCGGTCATGCCACTCCTCGGTCGGTGCCGCGCCGGGCGTCCCGGCGCATCAGCCACAGGAAGAACGGCCCGCCGCACAGGGCCGTGAGGACGCCGACGGGTATCTCCGTCGGTGCGGCGACCGTCCGTGCGGCGATGTCGGCCCAGACGAGGAAGACCGCTCCGCCGAGTGCCGCCGTCGGCAGGACCCGGCGGTGGTCGCCGCCGACGAACAGGCGCACGATGTGGGGCGTCATCAGGCCGACGAAGCCGATCGGTCCGGCCGCCGCGACCAGCACGCCCGTGAGGAGGGAGAGCAGCACGAACAGCCGGGCGCGGAACCGGGCCACGTCCAGCCCCATCGTGGTGGCCGCCTCCTCGCCGGCCAGCAGCAGGTTCAGGTTGCGGGCCTGCGCCATGAGGGCGCCGACGCCGAGCAGCAGGGCCGTGCCCGGCAGCCACAGCGTGCCCCAGTTGACGCCGCCGAGGCCGCCGAGGGTCCAGGCGAGGACCGCGCGGGCCTCGTTGCCCCGGTCGGTGGTGAGCAGCAGCAGGTCGAGGACCGCGGTGAGCACCGCCGCGACCGCCACCCCGGACAGCACCAGCCGCGCCGAGGTGATGCGTCCGCCGGTGCGGGCGGTGGCGTACACGAGCAGGAGCGCGCCCAGGGCGCCCGCGAAGGCGGTCACCGACAGGGAGAGCGGCCCGAAGAGGGTGAACCCGAACACGATCACCGAGACGGCGCCGAGCGACGCGCCGGAGGAGACGCCGAGCAGGTAGGGCTCGGCGAGCGGGTTGCGCACCAGGGCCTGCAGCGCGGTGCCGATCACCGCCAGGCCGGCGCCGGTGACCGCGCCGAGCAGCACCCGCGGCGCCCGCACGTCCACCACGATGGTCTCCCGGGCCCGCGACCAGTCCGGCTGCTGCCAGTCGGCGCCCAGCGCGTGCGCCACGATGCCCCACACCTGGCCGGGCGGCACCCGGACGGAGCCGATCGCCAGACCCGCCGTGGCGGAGACCGCGAGCAGGGCGGCGAGCACGAGCAGCGTGACGGCCAACCGCGTGCGGCCCGCTCCCGCCTCCTCGGCCTTCCGCCGTCGGACCGTCCGTCCGGTGGGCGTGGCGGGGGCGTCCCGGGTCACCGGAAGCTCTCGGGGTGCAGCCCGCGGGCCAGGTCCTCGACCGCGTGGGCCGAGCGGACGCCGACCAGGGTGGCGGTCAGCGGCAGGACGACGAACCGCTCGTTCCTGACGGCGGGCACGTCGGCGAGCGCGGGCTGGGAGAGCAGGAACCTCTTCTTCTCCTCGACGCTTCCGGCGCCGGCGTAGTCGTAGACGGCGATGACCTCGGGCCCGCGCTCGACGACCTGCTCCCAGGAGACGTCGCCGAAGACGTCGTCGAGGTCGGCGAAGACGTTCTCGCCGCCGGCCAGCCGGATCAGCTCGGTGCCCAGGCTCTTGCCGCCCGCGGTGAAGGCGCTCCTGTCGCCGCTGTCGTAGACGAAGACGGACACCTCGGGCTCGCCCTCGACCTCGGCGGCGGCCTTGCCGACGCGGTCCTCGAGGTCCGCGACCAGCTCGTCGGCCCGGTCCGGGACACCGAAGATCCTGCCGATGGTGCGGATCTCGTCGTAGGTGTCCTGCATCGTCACCCGCTTCTCGCCGCAGTACTCGCGGTTGAGGTGGGTGTCGATGCCGGCGTCGGCGAACGCCTTGCGGGAGCGGCCCTCGTTCTCGGCGAAGGCACTGCCGTAGCCGCCGTAGACGAAGTCGGGTCCGGCGTCCAGGATCTTCTCGAACGACGGCTCCCTCTTCGCCAGTTCGGGGATGGCCGCGTAGTCCTTCCTCAGCTCGGGCAGGACGGCGGAGTCGGGGAAGGCCGTGCCGACCATGCGGTCCTTCAGGCCGAGGGCGAGCATGAGTTCCGCCGGGTGCTGGTGGACGGTGACCGCCCGTGACGGCGGCTTCTCGTACGTCGTCCTCACGCCGCAGTTGTCGACGGTGACCGGGAAGCCCGCGGGGACGGCGGCGGTGGCCCCCGCCTCCCCGCCGCTCCCGCCGGACCCGCCGCAGCCGGTGGTCAGCAGCACCGACGACAGCGCCATGGCGGCCGCCGCGGCACGAAGGAACCCGCGCGTGCGGGCAGGGGTGGACAGCTGGGACACGTGAAGCCTCCTGGAGTCCGCGCTCCTCGGGACGGGCCCGCGACGGACCAGTGTCCTGACTCCCGGATCGACGTTCCCTCCGCCTTCCCGCGCGCAGCGCAGTGGCATGTCGGAGGGGCGCTCCCCGGTCACAGTGGCGGGACCGTGCCGGATTCGCACCGGCTTCCTGTCTCCCGTCGCGGCGATGACCAGGTGATCCTACGTTTCCCCGGGTCGACGGCAAAAGCGCGGGCGGCCCCGGCCGCACGCAACGCGCCGGAGGCACGCTCGACGGCGTACGCGGCCAGTCTGGCCGGATACCGCCTCGGAGGATCACCACCTCCTCGGTCAGACTTGTCACCTCACGCCACATGCGCACCGCTGCTGCGGTGGCCCGCGCCCGGGAGGCCCCCGATGACGTCAGACGCGAGGCCGGAGGAGGACGGGGCGGTAGCCCCTCCCGGACGGCGGCGGCCTCCCGGTGACCGCGTCGCGCTCCGCGGCGACCTGCGGTCCGCCCTGCCCGACGCCACCGCGGCGGTGGTGGTCACGGTGCTCGTGTTCGCCTTCCTGTGGGCGCGCATGGAGTCGGGCGCGTCGGACACCGTCGCGGTCATGCCGTTCATGGACGATCCCGGCACCTACTGGATGTACCTGCTCAGTCAGGCGTTCGGGTGGTCGGGGCTGTTGTGGGCGTGGGGCACGGTCATGCTCGGTCTGCTGCTGTCGGGGCCGCGTCCCGCCCGGCTGCCGGTCTCCCGGCAGGTGCTGGAGCGCTGGCACCGCACCACGAGTCTGACGACGATGGCGCTGATGTCCGCGCACGCGCTGATGTTCGCGGCGGAACTCGTGCGCTACGAGACGCAGGTGGCGTGGGCGGAGCGGTTGTGGGTGGCCTTCGCGGACACCTTCGTGCCGGGCTGGTACGACTCCGGAACCGGCAGGGTCGCCATCCCGATCGGCCAGGGCGCCCTGTACCTGGCGGTCCCACTGGGGCTGCTGTTCTACGTCCGGCACCGCATCGGAGCGAACACCTGGCGGCGACTGCACCGTTTCGTGATCGTCGTGTACGTGCTGAGCGTGTGGCACACGCTGCTGTACGGAACCAACGTCTGGTACGGGGAGTGGCCGCGCACCGTGCTGTGGCTGCTGCAACTGCCGGTCGCGGTCCTGCTGTTGCTGCGCCTGCTGAGGCCGGCCCGGCGGGCCGAGCGGCTGGGTCCGCCCGGCGGGGGCGCGGCCCGGCCGGGATGGTGGGTGCGGGCGGCGGGACGGGTCGCCGTCGCAGCCGTCGTCGTCGGGCTGGTCGCCGTGGTGGTGTCGGGCCGCGACGGCGGACGGGACCGCCCGGCCCACCCGCCCGCGACCGCCCCCCACGCCCAGGAGACGGACTGACGGCCGGCGTCGACCTCGCGTTCCGCCGCCGGAGCTGCTGCCTTTGCCACCGCGCGCCGAAGGGTTCGAAGCGCGGTGACCGCGGACCGGCCGGTGACGTACGCCGCCGAGCCCCGCGATGAGGCACATCCGCTTCGGGCTGTGCCGCGCGCCGGGCCGGGACGCGTGCGCCCGGCCCGGCGAGCCGGGGGCCGGGAGCGGGACGGCTCGTCACGGACGGTGCGGGCGACGGCCGGTGAGATCATCCGACGCCTCGAACGGTGTGCCGCCCGTGAGATCCTCGCCCCGGCCGGACCGGTTCCCCCGCCCCCGCGTCGCGGGGGCGTCCGCGGCGGGTGCCCGAGCCCGCCGACGCGGTGGTCCCGCGAGTGCGGCCGACCCCCACCAGCTACCGGATCCGCTCGGCGCCGTCTTTCGGGCGGGCGGCCACCGGTGGGCTCGTGGCCGTCGGTGGCCGGGATCCTGGTCGACCCGTACTACGCCGGCCCGCGCCCCGAGGAGGCAGCCGTGGCGGCGTTGCCGGACTGCCGCCCGTCCGGCACGGAGCGGGCCCCGGCCACGGCGGCCGGGGTGTCGCGCAGGCCGAGGCGCAGGTGCTCGACGTGGTAGAGGGCCTGCTCCAGCAGTTCGGCGACGTGGTTGTCGTGGAGCGCGTAGATCACCGAGCGGCCCCGGCGCTCGCCGGTGACCAGACCGAGGTTGCGCAGCAGACGCAACTGATGGGAGCAGGCGGACTGTTCCATGCCGACGGCGTCGGCGAGTTCGGTCGCCGCGCACGCGCCCTCCTGGAGACGGGCCAGGATCCGCAGCCGGGAGGGCGTGGCCAGAGCCTGGAGTGTGGCAGCCACGTCGGCGGCGCCCACGGTCTCGAGGCGCTCGCGCGCGGTGGCGGTGGTTTCGGCGTCAGCTCCATGGCCCATGGTCGCCATCCTACGGAGAGGGATCCATGAACGTATGAATTGCTCTTCATGTGATCCTGTACGGTGGAGGGAGCGGTGCCGACCTTCCGGCCGGCCGCTGTCCCGTCATGCCGTCGTGAAGGAGTTCCGCTCCGATGACCTCCACCGTCACTCCAGCCCCGGCCGGCCGGGCCGCGCCTGCGCGCGACGGCGGCGCGCCCCGGCGCCGTACCCGTGTCCTCGCCCTGCCCGAGGCGCGCTGGGCCGCCGCAGCCACCGTCTTCTTCCTGCTCGCGCTGCTGCTGCAGCTGGCTGGTGCTCCGGCGTGGGCGTGGGGGCCGCTGTACGCGGTGACGTATGCGGCCGGCGGTTGGGAGCCGGGGTGGGCGGGTCTGCGGGCTCTGCGGGAGAAGACGCTCGATGTCGACCTGCTGATGGTCGTCGCCGCTCTCGGGGCGGCGTCGATCGGGCAGGTGAGGGACGGCGCGCTGCTCATCGTCATCTTCGCCACGTCCGGTGCGCTGGAGGCGCTGGCCACGGCACGAACCGCCGACTCGGTGCGCGGTCTGCTCGACCTGGCACCGGCCACGGCCACCCGCGTCGACGCCGACGGCAGCGAGGTGACCGTCGCCGTGGAGGAGCTGTCCGTCGGCGACACCGTCCTCGTACGGCCCGGCGAGCGCATCGGTGCCGACGGCCGGGTGCTCGACGGGACGAGCGACGTCGACCAGGCGACCATCACGGGTGAGCCGTTGCCCGTCGCCAAGGAGCAGGGCGACGAGGTCTTCGCGGGCACCCTCAACGGCACCGGCGCCTTGCGCGTCCGTGTGGAGCGTGACGCCTCCGACACGGTGGTCGCCCGGATCGTGCGGATGGTGGAGGAGGCCTCCGAGACCAAGGCGCCGACCCAGTTGTTCATCGAGAAGGTCGAACAGCGCTACTCGCTGGGCATGGTGGTGGCGACGCCGGCCGTGTTCCTCGTCCCGCTGGTCTTCGGCGCGGACCTCACCGATGCGTTGCTGCGGGCGATGACGTTCATGATCGTGGCCTCACCGTGCGCGGTCGTCCTGGCGACGATGCCGCCCCTGCTGTCGGCCATCGCGAATGCCGGACGGCACGGTGTGCTGGTCAAGTCGGCGGTGGTGATGGAGCGGCTGGGGCAGGTCGACGCGGTGGCGCTCGACAAGACCGGTACGCTGACCGAGGGCACGCCGCGAGTCACCGACGTCCGACCGCTGGCCGCATCCCGGCTGGCCGAGGGCGAGTTGCTGGTCCTCGCGGCCGCCGCGGAGCACCCGAGCGAACATCCGCTGGCCCGTTCCGTCGTGGACGCGGCACGCGAACGCGGACTCGCCCTGCCGGTGGCGGAGGACTTCGACTCCACGCCCGGCATCGGGGTGACCGCGACCGTCGAGGGGCGCGCGGTCGCGGTCGGCGCCCCGGCGCGGCTCCTCGGCGGGGCGACGGACGCGGACTCCGCCCTCGCGGCAGTGCTTGTCGGCGAGCTGGAGGACGGCGGACGGACCGCGGTCCTGGTCACGGTGGACGGTACGCCGGTGGGCGTGCTCGGCATCGCGGACCGGCTGCGGCCCGACGCCACCGCCACCGTCACCTCGCTGACGTCCCTCACCGGAACCGCACCCGTACTGCTGACCGGCGACAATCCGCGTGCCGCCGCCCGCCTGGCGGACGAGGTCGGCATCGAGGACGTACGGGCAGGACTGCTGCCCCAGCACAAGGTGAGGGCGGTGCGAGAGCTGGAGGACTCCGGCCGCACGGTGATGGTCGTGGGCGACGGCGTCAACGACGCCCCGGCGCTGGCAGCCGCCCACACCGGTGTCGCGATGGGCCGGGCGGGCTCCGACCTCACCCTGGAGACCGCCGACGCCGTCGTCGTCCGCGACGAACTCGCCGCGGTCCCCGCCGTGATCGCCCTGTCCCGGCGCGCCCGCAGGCTCGTCGTGCATTGTACCGCAGGCTGTGCGGGTCGTCCTCACGCAGCAGCCGGGACATCTCGTTGTGCTCGAAGGTGCCGTCGGGGTTCTCGGTGAAGACGCCCTGG